>JAAYSE010000002.1 GCA_012524135.1 Candidatus Epulonipiscium sp.
ACTTTTTCAGCACCTTTTTCTTAAAATTATGCTCATCTTCTTGGAAAGCAAAATAGTCGTGAAAGAGCTTGAATCTCAGGATTTCTACGAAATTTCCCTTTGTAGTAACGCTATGCACTCCACATGCATCGTATGCGGAAACATATCCATACATTTTATCTTTTCAATTTTATATCTTTCTTTTTGAAAAATCTCAAGATCCCTAGCTAAAGATGTTGGCTTACAAGACACATATACAATCTCGGGAGCTCCAAAATCAATAATTTTATGAATAGCTTTTGGATGAATCCCATCTCTTGGAGGATCTAAGATAATTAAATCAGGTTTTTTTGTTAATTCTTCTACTTTTGTTAATACATCACCTGCAATAAAAGTACAGTTATCTAATCCATTAAGTTTCGCATTTGTTTTTGCTACTTCTACCGCTTCTTCTACAATTTCTATGCCGATTACTTCTTTGGCTACAGGTGCCATAATTTGAGCAATAGTACCTGTTCCACAGTATAAATCAAAAATCACCTTGCCCTTTGTATCTCCAGCAAATTCTCGAACAATGCTATATAATTTTTCGGCTCCTAACGTATTCGTTTGAAAAAATGAATAGGCTGAAATATGAAAAGTAAGATCAAAAAGTCGATCCGTAAAAGAATTTTCTCCATAAAGAATACGTGTTTCTTCACTTTGAACTACATCTGCCAATCCATCATTGATCGTATGAAGAAATCCTTTTAATTTTCCCAGTAAAGGAGCCTCTTGTATGTTTTTTACTAAATCATGTAAATCCAATTTCATTTGAGAACTAGTTACTAAATTAACTAAAATTTCTCCAGTTTTCATCCCTTTTCGAACTACTAAATGGCGTAAAACTCCTTTATGAGTTTTTTTATGGTAAAAAGGAATATTCCTTTTTTGAAAATAATCTAATGTAATGGCTAAAATTTGTCGAAAATCTTGATCTACAATTTTACAATGATTTGAAGTTACTACTTCATAAAAACTTTTTCTTTTTCGCATTCCTAATGCTAATGGTCCTTCTTTATATTCATCTCCAAATGAAAATTCCATTTTATTTCTATATTCCCATTCTATTGGGCTTGGTTCAATACCTAAAAATTGATCTTCTCTTACTAAAAAAGGTACTAAAAGTTTTTTCACTTGTTTTTCTTTTAATTTTAATTGTTCTTCATAAGGAAGGGTTTGATAATTACACCCTCCACAATCTCCAAAATGAGGACAAAGGGCTTCTTGTTCACAAGGAGCTTTTTCTAATACTTCTATTATTTCTCCTTGAAATACCTGATTTCTTTTTTTCTTGATACGAATTTTAACTTTTTGTCCTTCTATTCCACCTTTTACTACTACTTTTTCTCCATCCCTCATTAATATTGCTTTATTGGGAAATCGTACTTCTTGAATTTGTCCTTCTATTATGTCATGTTTTTTCATTATATCCTCCTGTAAAAAAGACATCCAACCGGATGTCTTCTGATTAAAATATATTATTTTTCGTCTTTTTCATCTTCTTCGTTATCATCTACAGAATCTTGTCCATCTTCTAATTCTGTTTGCATGGATTCTTCTAAATCTTTTTCTAATTGTGTTGAACTATACGCTTTTCCGTCGATAGCAATAATGTTTTCATCATCTTCAAAATCATCATCCCAGTCGTCATCCCAATCATCTTCGTCCCAATCATCGTCAAAATCGTCATCCCAGTCATCATCTTCTGGACGTAAGTAAAACCAAATAGCAACACCAATAGCAATAAGAGTAGTAACAATCCCCAATATAATCCAAGGCCAATAAGATTTTTTCTTTTTTTGATTCTTTATTTTTCTCATCATTTTAGAAAATTCTTTCATATCCATTAGATCTTCCCAACGTCTTTTAAGTTTTCTTATACCCACAAATATTCTCCTTTCTGTAGATGTACTAACAAAATACGTCATGGTATTAGTATAACACGAATAAGTTAAAAAGAACAGGAAAAATCAAGAATTATATTTACTTTTATTCCCAATTATGGAACACTTCTTGAACATCGTCATCTTCCTCAAGAAGTTCTAATAATTTTTCCATTTTTTTCACATCTTCGGGATCATTTAGAACAGTAGTTGTTTGAGGAATCATAGCTACTTCTGCTGATAGCATTGGAATATTTTGTTTTTCAAGTGTTTCACGAATATTTGAAAAATCTTCAGGATCTGTGATAATTTCATATCCTTCATCTTCTGCTATAAAGTCTTCTGCTCCCGCTTCTAACGCAACCATCATTAGATCATCTTCATTAATATCATCCGATCTTTCTATGATAATTTGTCCTTTTTTATCAAATAAAAAGGATACACAACCACTTGTGCCTAAATTTCCTCCTCCTTTAGTAAAAGCATGTCTTACATTCGCAGCAGTACGATTTTTATTGTCTGTTAAAACTTGTACAATAATCGCTACACCACTAGGTCCATATCCTTCATAAATAATTTCTTCATAATTAACAGAATTATTTTCTCCAGATGCTTTCTTTATCGATCGTTCAATGGTATCGTTAGGCATATTATTTGATTTTGCTTTAGCAATAACATCTTTTAATTTACTGTTATTTTCCGGATCTGGACCCCCTTCTTTGACAGCTACTGCAATTTCTCTTCCTAATTTTGTAAATATTTTTCCTTTTTGAGCATCAGCTTTTGCTTTTTTATGCTTGATATTAGCAAACTTAGAATGTCCAGCCATTTTATGTCCTCCTTATCTTCATATACATCAATATTTTACCATGGTTCTATTGTTTTTACAATCATTCATTCAGAAATAAAAAAGCAAAGGATACCCTTTGCTTTTTTATTTCTCATATTTTTATTCATCATATAATGATGTACTTAAATACCGTTCTCCATAGTCAGGGGAAATTGCTAATACCTTTTTCCCTTTACCTAGCTGTTTGGCTACTTTTAAAGCCGCTGCAATAGACGCCCCTGATGAAATTCCGACTAAAATTCCTTCTTTTTTTGCTACTTGTCGAGCTATTTCCATAGCTTCTTCATCTTCAATTGCTTCAATCCGATCATATACTTGAGTATTCAATACTTCGGGAATAAAACCTGCTCCAATTCCTTGAATTTTATGAGGCCCTTTTTTTCCTTTTGATAACATAGGAGAATTAGCCGGCTCTACTGCTACAATTTGAATATTGGGAATTTCTTTTTTTAGTACTTCTCCACATCCAGTAAGAGTACCCCCTGTACCAACAGCTGCGATAAAAGCATCTAAATCCGTTCCCATATCTGCTAAAATCTCCTTCGCAGTAGTTTGTCGGTGTGCTTGTGCATTTGCATCATTTTGAAATTGTTGTGGCATAAAATATCCATGTTTGTCTACTAATTCTTTTGCTTTATTAATTGATCCTGTCATTCCTTCTATGCCAGGCGTTAAAACTACTTCCGCCCCAAAAGCCTTAAGTAACTTTCTACGTTCTACACTCATTGTATCTGGCATTGTCAAAATAACACGATAACCCCTAGCAGCTCCTACCATAGCGAGTCCAATACCTGTATTTCCGCTAGTAGGTTCTATAATCGTATCTCCAGGTTGAATATGTCCTGCTTCTTCTGCTGTCTTTATCATAGAATAAGCAACACGATCTTTTATACTACTACCTGGATTGTACCACTCTAATTTAACATATACATCTGCACTATCTTTATCTACTACTTTATTAAGCTTAATAATGGGGGTATGCCCTATAAGTTCTTCGATGGATTGGTATACATTATTCATTTAAAACCCTCCTTATCCTAGTATTCCGATAGGTATTTATATCTTTATATTATTGTACGAAAAACACCTTTCTTTGTCAATCTCTTATTCTCTTTTTTTCAACACGAAGTGCAACCAAAACACATGCTTGATGAGCATTGATTTCTTGTTCTTTTGCATAAGCTAAAATTTCATCACTAACCGTTCCAGGTTGTAGCCAAATATCTTTAATCCCTAATTTTGCACACTGTCTTACAACTTGTATGCCAATCTTCGGATTGACTACAAAATTTACGACATCTGGTTTTTCTGGTAAATCTAAAAGACTTGCATAAGCAATATCTCCATCAATCTCTGCATATTTAGGACTAATAGGATAAACCGTATATCCTGCTTCTTTTAATTCTTTATAAATTTTATTTCCATATTTCTCTGGATCTATCGTAGCACCTACTACTGCCCACACTTTTTTTTCTAATAATTTTTTGGTATCTATTTGAAACGCCTCCTTTATCCATTTATAAAATATACACTCTTTATTATCTATTAAAAAAGTGAAGTTTTCCTTCAATTTGTGCACCGTAAACTTCTTTTTTTGCTATACATTTTACTTGGTTACCTGTAAGATTTATAATATTTTCTACAAAGCTATCTTTTTGGGGATATTCTACAAATACAATAAAAGTTACATCCTCTGTATAAAGAGTATCATAAATAACATGACCATTTTGTAAAATTTCATATTGTACCTTACCCATTAATGAGTAGTCAATAGAAACTTCAAAACTTTGATATAAAACTTTGGTAATCATTTGAGCTGCTTGAATTCCTTCTTTTGCACTACGTCCATACGCTCGTACTAGCCCCCCTGTTCCTAAGAGAGTTCCTCCAAAATATCTAGTTACTACTACAACTACATTTTTTAAGTCTTCTCCTCGAATCATATCTAAAACAGGTAATCCTGCCGTTCCACTTGGTTCCCCATCGTCACTACAACGTTGTATCTCATTGTTTTCTCCTATTTGATAGGCAAATACATTATGAGTAGCATTCCAATATTTTTTTCTTAATGTTTCGATAAATTGTTGTGCTTCTTCTTCTGTTTTAACAGGTGCTACAGTAGCAATAAATCGAGATTTTTTTTCAATCCATTCTGCTTCTGCTTGCTTTAATACCGTTTTATACTTTTCTAACATTGTATCCTCCCTGTTGTTATCGTATCTTTCTACATTTTTATAACTTTATTTTATCACATCTTTCCTTCTTTTTCTATTCTATAATCTTCATATAAAAAAACACCTACTCTCAAGAAGAGAGAGGAGGTGTCTTATAAAAACAATCCTCTATAATATATATCAGTGTAATCGGCGTTACCGTATGAGCAATTAATTGATTTAAAATTTCTTTTACTCTTTCTTTATTTTTAGAAATTCCTATAATACTATCGGATTCTATAGGAAATTCCGAACGGAACTGCGAATCTTTTTTTACTATTTCAATACCGTATAAACTTCCCATTATATTAGAGTTTTCTTGAGACTTTGTTTCTGTTAAATAATATTCCAAATGAATGGCATGTCCATCATCTACTATACAGTTGCGTGTTCCTTCCAAAAATTTAGTAATCATATATAAATAACCCCTCTCTATTTTGCTATACAAGGGTTATTATAAACAATTTTCACTCAAAAAACTAGGGTCGATTATCGCATAGTTCCAAAGAAAAAACTCTATTTTGACAAAACCTTAACTACTATGACAATTTTTTTGTCAAAAAATTAGGATTAATCTAATATTTTGCGAAATGTTTTTTATTCAAAAGTTTCATATTTTTGTAATTTATGAATAATATAGTTATCTGCGTACACTTTCATATACGTTCCTTCTGCTCGATGTTCTATCTTTATTACTTCACATTGACCATAAATTAATTGAACCCATTGGCTTTCTGCATATGGAATGAATACTTCAAAGAGCTTCTTATCTTCTTGTAATACCTCTTCTATTCCTTGTAAAAGTTCTGTCAATCCTGTTTTTTCTTCTGCAGAAATAGGATACGTTCTCTTTGCTCTAGGATCTGGTAATAAAGGTTGTTGGGTAGGAATATCAATTTTATTATATACAGTGATAATAGGACAAGTAATGTCTCCTATCTGCTTTAACGTATCATATACGATTTGCATTTGATGTTCTAGATTTAGACTTTGAGAATTGACTACATGCAAAAGAATATCTGCATAATGTACTTCTTCTAAAGTAGATCGAAAAGCTTGGATTAAATGGTGAGGTAATTTATGGATAAAACCGACTGTATCGGAAAATAATACTTCTGTACCACCTGGTAATTCTACTTTACGAGTAGTGGGATCTAAAGTAGCAAATAATTTATCTTCAGCCAATACCCCAGCTTCTGTTAAGGCATTAAGAAGGGTTGATTTCCCCGCATTTGTATATCCTATAATACCAATTAAAGGTGTGCCTGAATTTTGTCTTCGACTACGAATTAATTCTCTATGTTTTTCTAGATTTTGCAGTTCTTTTTTCAATTCTTGAATACGACTTCGAATATGGCGACGATCTGATTCTAATTTCGTTTCTCCAGGTCCTCTTGTCCCGATTCCTCCACCTAGTCTAGAAAGAGAAGTTCCAAGTCCTACTAATCGTGGTAATCGATATTGGAGCTGAGCCAATTCTACTTGTAAATTTCCTTCACGACTAACAGCTCTTTGTGCAAAGATATCCATGATAAGCATCGTACGATCCATAATCTTGGTATCTAAAAATGCCTCAAGATTTTTTAATTGTACTGGAGATAATTCATCATCACAAATAATCCCATTTGCTTGAGTTTCTTGAAGCAATTGTTTTACTTCTTGAATTTTACCTTTTCCAATATAATGCGATGGATGGATATGATCTAACGATTGAGATATTTTTGCTATCGGTTTGGCACCTGCGGTCTTAGCTAATTCTCCTAGTTCTTCTAAAGAATCTTCTATATTATATATACTTTGTTTACTATCTACACCAACAAGAACAACCCTTTCTTTACGTGGTCTTGTTTCAATCAATGATTGAGTTTTCTCCAATCTATAAAAACCTCCTTATTTCTTTTTACAATGTAATTTCTTCATTTTTTACTTTTTTCATATTTTTATCTATATCCGATTTTCTCATTGGCTGTTCAAATGATTGTTGCATAAAAGATAAACTCGTTGCTAAAGCTAATTTTGCAATTTTTTCTTGTTCGTATTTTCGTTCCATCCCTACTGCTAAAGCTCCTAAAAAAGCATGAGAAGCTAAGGCATTATACTCTATATTTAACTTTGGAATTCTTGTATAACAAATTTTATTTTTTGATACTATATAACTTCCTTGTTTTCCTAAATCAATAGCTATATAATGAATTCCTTTACCTATCCATTTTTGCAATCTGGGTAACCATTCCTCTAAAGGTTTTTCTGAATGAATATTCAGTTGTATTAGTTGTTTTTGATCTAATTTGATGGCATAAGGAAGCGCTTTTAGTCCATATAAAAATGAATCTCCTTCTGAAGCAAGAATTGTTTTTATATTTTTCTTTTTACCTTCCAAAATTAAATCGTGATAAAAAGTTTGTGAAATACCATTCGGTACCCCATTTCCTAAAATCATCACTCGTCCATATGGCATATCTTGATGAATTCGTTTCATTAAATAGACTTCATCTTTCGGTTGAATATCAATTCCTCGGTTTTCTAAATTTGTTGTTTGATTATTGGTTGGGTCTATAATAGTAGTATTGACTTGCGTATGAGATTCAATCCAAACAATATTCGATCTTATTTTATTTCGATCTAATTCATTTTTAATATAGCGTCCATTTAACTCTCCTAAAAATCCATGAATCAATGGTTCTCCTTGCAAAATTTTAATCGTTTTCGCTGCATGTACTCCTGCCGATTGAATTTCTATTTTTTGTTTTATAATCTTATTATTTTGCCCAGTTTGAAAATCTTCAACAATATATGATTCATGAATGATGGGATTTAATTCAACGGTTAGTATCAAAAACGTCACCTTTCTTTCTTGATTGTGTTAAAAACAATACAACAAACATACTTTATATTCCAAATAACAAATCACTATAAGTAGGAAAAGGCCATAAATCTTCTGCTACCACCATTTCAAGTTCGTCCCCTGTTTTTCTTAATATTTGCATTGCTGTAAAAACATGATCTCGATAGTAACAAGCTTGTTCATACCGATTATCTGATATTGCATCGGCTTGGTATAGTGTTTGTTCTAAAATATCTAATTCCTTATCAAATCTCTCTAACAACTTTGTTAATTGACTTAAAAGTTTCGTTTGAACGGCTGGAGAAATTCCTCCAATTTTAGTTACTTCTGTAATCGACCTAGCTAATTCTGTTGTATATCGAATAATAGCTGGAATCATTTGCTTTTTTGTCATATGAATCATCGTAACAGCTTCTATATGAACTTGTTTTACATAGTCTTCTAATAAAATTTCATACCGAGCAAATAATTCTGTTTTTGAAAATACACCATGTTTCGTAAATACTTGAATAGATTTGTCTGAAAGAAGATAAGGTATAGCTTCTACTGTATTTTTAATAAGAGGCAATCCTCGTTTTTTTGCTTCTTCTACCCATTCCTTGGAATATCCATTTCCGTTAAAAATAATTCGCTTATGATTTTTAATCGATTCTTGTAAAAAAGCTTGTACTTCTTTGTGTACATCTTTTGCTTTCTCCAAACGATCTGCAATACGACATAAAACATCAGCTACTACTGTATTTAATGCAATATTAGGCCCTGCAATCGAACAAGACGAGGGAACCATTCGAAATTCAAATCGATTTCCTGTAAAAGCAAACGGGGAGGTTCTATTTCGATCCGTAGCATCTTGTGGAAACCTTGGCAATGTAGATACGCCTATTTTTAAATCTCCATTTTGTTTACAAGCTCTCACTTTTCCATATTCCACATGCTCTAGTATTTCTGTTAGTTGTTCTCCTAAAAATATAGAGATAATGGCTGGTGGCGCCTCATTTGCTCCCAAACGATGATCATTTCCTGCATTTGCCGCAAAGAGTCGAAGCAACTCCGCATATTCATCCACTGCTTGTATAACTGCAACGAAAAATACTAAAAACTGTGCATTTTCATGAGGAGTTTTTCCTGGATCTAATAAGTTTTGACCATCATTCGTACACATAGACCAGTTGTTATGTTTACCTGAACCATTCATGCCTGCAAAAGGCTTTTCATGAAGAAGACAAGCTAAGCCATGACGATGAGCTACGCTTTTTAATGTTTCCATAACCAATTGGTTATGATCTGTTGCTACATTCCCTGTCGTAAAAATAGGTGCTATTTCATATTGTGCCGGTGCTACCTCATTGTGTTTGGTCTTAGCCGATACACCTAATTTCCATAGTTCATAATCTAACTCTGCCATAAAAGCGGATATACGATCAGGTATATTTCCAAAATAATGGTCTTCTAATTCTTGCCCTTTTGGTGGCATAGCTCCAAATAAACTACGTCCTGCAAAAATTAAATCTTTTCTTTGTTGATATAAGTTTTTATCTACTAAAAAGTATTCTTGCTCTGCCCCTACCGTCGTTAATACTTTTTTTGCTGTAGTATTTCCAAATAATCGAAGGATTCGAATTGCTTGCTTCGATAACGCTTCCATTGAACGAAGCAAAGGAGTTTTTGTATCCAATGCTTCTCCCGTATAAGAACAAAAAGCAGTCGGAATACACAATGTTTTATTTCCTGCTGTATCTTCTTTTAAAAAAGCAGGAGATGTACAATCCCAAGCAGTATAACCTCTGGCTTCAAACGTAGCACGAAGTCCTCCTGAAGGGAAAGAAGATGCGTCTGGCTCTCCTTTAATTAATTCTTTGCCTGAAAACTCCATAATAGCACGACCATCATCAGTTAAAGCAATAAAAGAGTCGTGTTTTCCTGCAGTCATACCTGTCATAGGTTGAAACCAATGGGTATAATGAGTAGCTCCTTTTTCAATTGCCCAATCTTTCATTGCATTAGCAACAACTTCCGCAATACCTAATGTTAATTCTTCGCCTTCTTCAATCGTTCGTTTTAACGCCTTATAGGTATCTTTGGGTAACCGTTGTTTCATAACACTGTCATTAAATACATTAATACCAAATACTTCTGTTATAGACTTTCCACAACAGTGGTTCATTTTATTGATACCTCCCTATTTTTAATAATAAAAAGGCGTCCCAAGCCCCCTTGAGAACGCCTTTATCTAGTCTCTTTGACCCGTTGGCTACTCCTAGCGTATGGTCTTTTATAAACTGCATATAATTATATCATACCTTCCTTAAAAGTCAATTTTTTTTAAAAAAGTTCTATACGGTTATATAATTACTCTAGAATTAATAACGAAAGTCAAAAGTATTAAAATCTAAATATTTATCATCAACTTCTGATCTTGATGGAATATTAATATAATGAGGTGGTACTGTTCCTCTCATCACTCGATCCACTAGTGTAAATTGTTGTGATACCATAATTTTATTTTCTTTTAAAGGACTAACAATTTGAAGTTCTGTATCAATCTCCAACCAAATTCGATGATTTACTTGATTAATACCTGTAGATATAAAGGAAGTACCATAATCTATATGTACGGTACCAATAGGAATCACTTCTATTTTTATAGAAGGGCCTACATTAGAAAAAATCTGACTTTTCATAACATTACCAATTGGAATAGACACCACTGTTTCCCCAATGGTATCCAATTCATGTGCCAATTCTTCAATAACCTCTGCACTTAATTCATAAATCTTTATTGTATTAATAGAATAAGATATAATTTCTTGGTTATCGTTATAATCATAAATCACTAAATCTTGAGAGTGTAGTCCTTGTTTTTGAATGCTTTTTTTTACTGCTTTCCCAATAGCATGACTAGCAATCGTTTTAGCACGAATTTCTGCCATAGCAAGAACCGTAGGCATCACATAACGTTCTAAACTCCTAATAATAGATACAAAAATAAAGATTAAAAAAAGGATCAAAAGTGCAAAATAAAGAAAAGGATACTTCTTACTTTTTGTCCGTCTTTTTATTTTTTTTCTCAATACTATCCTCCCTTTTGTATGGCCTTATCTTCATTATAAATATCCAAATTCAAACTTAAGCCTTTGTAAATACGTATATTATATTATTCCTTAAATATTAAAATTGCATAGAGTTATGGGTATAAACATTCTAATGTTAAATATCACGTATGATGCATAAGGCCCAATCTTTATTGAAACGGTTTATATATTTTATGTGGATATTTTGAAAACATGAAAAACAAGAAAACTTAAATTTCTCTTTCAACAAAAAATTTTATCTGCTATAATAGGTAAATAATAAGGAGGATTATTTATGAATTATTCAAAGGAAGCCAATATTAAAAAGAAAAAAACGTTTCAATCTAAAAATAAAAAAATAAAAAAGAGAACAGGTCTTATTGTTTTTCGTATATTTTTTATTGCTCTTTTAATTGCTGGCTTTGCCGGTATTGGATCTATTATGGGAATTGTCCTTGGTTTTGTCAGTACAGCTCCTGAAATTGATGAAATGTATGTAACTCCTGAAGGATATGCATCCATTGTATATGATTCACAAGGAAATGAATTAGCAACCTTATATGGTGATGAAGCAAATCGAATTTATGTAGAATTAGATAAGATACCCAAACACTTACAACAGGCCTTTATTGCTATTGAAGATGAGCGTTTTTATGAACATTTTGGTATTGATCTTAAAGGTGTTGCTAGAGCTATTGTAAAAAATATTAAAAATCATTCTTTAAGTGAAGGTGCTAGTACTATCACACAACAATTAATTAAAAACAATGTATTGTCTAAGGAAAAAAAATTCGAAAGAAAAATTCAAGAACAATATCTAGCAATTCAATTGGAAAAAAAGATGAACAATAAAGATAAAATACTAGAAATGTACCTAAATACCATCGCCCTTGGACACAATACATTAGGAGTTCAAGCTGCCTCTCATCGATATTTTTATAAAGATGTATCCGAACTATCCTTAGCTGAATCTGCAGTTATTGCCGCTATTACCCAAAATCCTAGTTACAATAGTCCTATTACTTTTCCTGATAATAATCGCAAGCGCCAAAAAAGAGTATTAGATAAAATGTTAGAACAAGGTTATATTACAGAAGCAGAACATCAAGCAGCTTTAAATGAAGATGTTTACTCAAAAATTCAAACAGTGAGTCAAAAATTACAGGCAGAATCTCATAATACTTATTTTGTAGATGAAGTCATCAATCAAGTGCTTAGTGATTTACAAATTCAAAAAGGACTGAATTCTACTCAAGCATACAATATGCTTTTTCGAGGGGGGCTTAGTATTTATACCACCCAAGATTCAAAAATACAAGAAATTGTAGATCGTGCCTATACCAATGAAGATTTATTTCCACCCAAGACGATGGATTATGAACTTAAAGTAATGTACGAATTATCGGTTCAACATAAAGATAAAGAAAAAGGACTAAAACATTACTACAGAGAAAAATTATTACCCAACGAAGAGGAAATAAATGCTTTTGTTGCTTCTATAAAAGAAGAAATTGTACAACCAGGTGATAAAATTGTAGGAGAACGAATATTAAAAGCACCTCAACCTCAATCCGCTTTTGTTCTTATGGATTATGAAACAGGACAAATAAAAGCTTTGGCGGGCGGACGTGGTCCAAAGGAAGCTAGTCAAACTTTTAATCGTGCCACTCGAGCTTTAAGACAACCTGGATCAGCTTTTAAACCTTTGGCTGTTTATGCTCCTGCTATTGATGCTGCCGGATATTCTCCAGCTACTGTTGTTGATGATATTCCTTTTAGTGTAGACATTCCTGGTCAATCACCATACCAACCCAAAAACTGGTATGATCATCAACAATATAATTACTGGGGGCTTTCTTCTATCCGTCTTGCTATAGAACAATCTATGAATGTGGTAGCTGTAAAAACTTTAATGGATATTGGTATTAATACTGGTTTTGATTATTTAATGAATTTTGGTTTTACTACAATACATGACCATATTGAACGAAATGGAAAAAGTTTTACAGATAAAACTCCTTCTTTGGCTTTAGGAGGATTAACAGATGGAGTTACCGTACTAGAACTAACAGCTGCTTATGGAGCTATTGCTAATAAAGGAGTCTATACAGAGCCTATTTTATATACCAAAATCTTAGATCATGATAATAATATCCTTATTGAAAACACCCCCAAAACAAGAAGAGTATTAAAAGATACCACCGCATTTTTACTAACTGATATGATGAAAGGTGTTATCACTAAAGGTACAGGACGATTGGCTCAATTTAGAAACGTAAAAATGCCTATTGCTGGTAAAACAGGAACCACTAATAAAGATATCGACTTAACATTTGTTGGTTATACCCCTTACTATGTAGCTGGTATCTGGCTTGGACATGATACACCAAAAAGTTTACGCTACGATAAAAGCTATCATAATATTTTATGGCGAACAATTATGGAAGAGGTCCATCAAGACTTACCGATTAAAGAATTTGAAATACCTAATAATATTGTAAAAGTTCAAATTTGTGCTGATTCTGGTAAATTACCAGTAAGTGGTTTATGTGATGCTGATCCTCGTGGTTCTCGAATTCGAACTGAATATTTTGTAAAAGGAACAGAACCTACAGAAACTTGTGATGTTCATGAACATCATACTATATGTACCGCTTCTGAACATCTTGCTACTGAATATTGCCCGGAAGATACGAAAGAGGAAAAGGTCTTTATTCGTAGGCCAAAACCTATATCCCCTGAAATTTTAAATGGTTCAAACCCTCCTCGTATCCGAGATGCCCAATATGAAGTACCTTCTGAAGATAAAGAAAATTTCTGTGATGTTCATGGTTCTCAGATTTTTGATCCTGTACAAGATCCCGAAAATCCAATTTTCCCCTGGGACTTTGATCATCCATGGAATTCTAATGAACAAGAAGATAGTAACGACAAACCTGAAAAAGACAATCAAAAAGACAATACTAAAAAAGATACCAATAAAGATGATAAAGCAAACAAAGATAATGGCAATAAAAATCAAGATACGAATGTAGAAAATAAAGAAGATAATCATATGCCATTTGATCCTTTTGCTCCTCCACAATCTAGTACAAGTACGCAGGTTGATCAGTTAGATGCTATACATTAAAAAATTTAATATACAAGTTCATAAATTTAAACTTAAAGAGATCCATTAGAATAAAAAAGTTTCTTCTTAAAAAGAAGAAACTTTTTTATTCTTTAGCTTTCGGACTAAATAATAAAGCACTTAAAAATCCAAAAAGAATGGCCGCTGTTACTCCTCCTGCAGTTGCCTTTAATCCACCCGTAAAAATTCCAACAAACCCCTCTTTCGTTACTTCTTTCATTACTCCCTTTCCTAGAGCATATCCAAATCCTGAAATAGGAACTGTTGCTCCTGCACCTCCAAAATTAACAATAGGTTGATATAAACCAAACCCTGTAAGCAATGTTCCTATCACTACAAAAAGAACCGTAATCCTTCCCGGCATAAGTTTTGTACGATCCATGAGTATCTGTCCAAAAACACATATAATACCACCTACTATAAAAGCTTTTAGGTATTCCATTCCTTCACCTCCTACTCTAAATTTGTCTCAATAGCTACCGCATGAGCAACACCTGGAACACTTTCTCCTTGTTGTGTACTAAGTGGACTTAATAATGCTCCTGTTGGAATAAATAATACTTTTTCAAAAGTCCCTTTCTCCATTTCTTTTAATATATATCCCGTAAGGGTAACAGCTGCACAAGCACATCCACTACCACCCGCATGAGTATCTTGAGTTGTCGGGTCAAATATTTCTACTCCACAATCCGTATAGTTTTTACTTAAATCATAATGATATTCTTGTGCCATTTCTAGAACCAATTGTTTTCCTATAACACCCAAATCACCTGTAATAATTAAATCATAATAATCTGGTTCTCGATTGGTATCAAGTAAATGATTAATAATAGTATCTGCAGCAGCAGGTGCCATCGTGGCTCCTAGATTCATAGAATCTTTAACTCCTAGATCAATTACCTTTCCTGGCGTAATATGAGTAACATAAGGTCCTAATCCTTCTTTACTAAGTACAACCGCGCCACTTCCTGTTACTGTCCAAGTTGCTGTTAAAGATCGTTGAACTCCCAATTGTAAAGGAGAACGGAATTGTTTTTCAGCACTACAAAAATGACTTGAAGTTGCTGCTACTACATAATCAGCATAACCACCATCTATCATAATCGAAGCTAGAGCCATGGATTCTCCCATTGTAGAACAAGCACCGTATAAGCCAAAAAAAGGTACTTTAAACTCTCTCATAGCAAAACTGGTTGCAACAATTTGATTTAATAAATCTCCTGCAAAAATATATTGAATCTGATCTGTTGTTAAATCAGCTTTTGTAATCACTCTTTGTATCGTTTCCTTTAATATCTTTGTTTCTGCCTTTTCCCAAGTATCTTCACCCCATAGTACATCTTCTAAAATAACATCAAAATAAGATGCTAATGGTCCTTGTCCTTCTTTGGGTCCTACAGTAGAAGAGGCAGCTAAAATAGTTGGGGGTGATTCCAAACGTATCGTTTGTTCTCCAAGATGTTTCCACAAATTAATACACCTCCTAATAAATTAAATAATGATATAAACCTACAACCATAGAAGCCAATAAACCATAAACTAAAACAGGCCCTGCTATTGTAAATATTTTAGCTCCTAATCCAAAAATATATCCTTCTTTTTTAAATTCCATAGCAGATGAAACAATAGAATTAGCAAATCCAGTAATAGGAATCAGTGAACCAGCTCCAGCATATTTACCGATATTATCATAAATATCCACTCCTGTTAAAAGAGCTCCTATAAAAACCAATGTAATACTTGTAATCATGGCAGCTTCATCACTGCTATATCCCATATTTTTAATTACATTGGTAATAATTTGTCCAAAAGTACAAATTAATCCACCTACAAAAAAAGCTTTTGCTGAACTAGCAAGTAAATTTACCTTAGGAGAAATTTCTTCTACTCTTTGTTGATATTGTTGCTTTTTATCTTGGATTTTTTCCATTTAAATACCTCCTATATTACTAACTATGATATGATGATAGGAACAAGCCATTGTGCTAAGGAACCCAATGTTTTTCCAATAGCTACAGCCAAAAGTAAAAAGGCAATACCCTGCTGAATATTCGCACGATCAGACATAATTGGTATCACATCCGTAATTTCTGCTAAACAAACAGCTGTAACTCCAATAAAAATTCCTGCTAATAAGCCAATAATTCCTGTAATAAAAGCACCCACGGGAATAGAAAAAGGAAAAACCATATACAGCGTTCCAAAAGCTCCGCCAATCGTAATACAATCTTCATACAATGAAATGTATTGTCTTGTTTTACTTTTATTCGCCATCCTTGGAATCATTCCAAGAGCAGAAATAAATGCAAAAACTCCACCGGCAATAATGTTTCCTGCTCCAAATCCGATAACAACGAGAATTAATTTTCTCCACCACATTATTTTGTACCTTCCTTTTCATTATTTAACATCTCCACCATACTATTTTCTACGTCTTTCGCATATAGAGACATTTCTACTTCAATAGGTGTAGGTTCCTGTGAAAATCGAATAAAGGGTAAATGGTTGAAAAATAGAACGATGCCTAAAATTAAACCTATCGAATACGGTATTTGAATAATATAGGGATGATCTACTTTTTTTCCCATAAAAATTTTATAAATATCCTGAAATACTTTTGCCATATTTACGTCTTCATGAAAAGATATAATAGCTACTGTCGATCCTGTTAATACAATAAAAGCTATAAAAGCTACTTTAACATACAACCATATTTTTGATTCTTTAATTTTTTGAGGATGATATTCTATTAAAATATCTTCAGAGCCTATATTTGTAATTTCTACATCAGGAAAATCATTTTTAATTTTTTTTATAATATCCATAATAGAGATTACATACGTTTTTTGCTTACTTACTGGAACTTCCAAAAGTTTTAGTTGTTGAATTTTATTGACTAATTGAGGTGGGGCAATAACCTCTGCTATATCTTGTACACGAATTTGTCGTTTTTCTTCAATAATATATTTTGTATTACATTTAATATATATATCCATTAAATTCACCTACATAAGCAGTTGGTAACGATTCTACTTCATGCATAACAAAAATTCCTCTGGTAGGAGTGGAAGGTGCTTTATTTTGATACATATAATAAATTAAAAAACCTCCTAAACTGATAACACAAATACTAATAATCAAAAAAATCCATTTTTTTAATAATTGAAATTCCATAACTCCTCGTCCTCCTTTATCTAAAATTATCTTTATTGTTATATTTATATAATTCTTCCTATCTATATTTTTAGATAAAATAACTTCTTTATGCTAACAACAAATTCCATCTAAAACAAAAAAAGAAATGTTTGTTTTATCCAAACATTTCTCTCATCTGTATTAAAATTTTTTTTTCAATTCTTGAAACTTGTACTTGAGATATTCCTATTTTTTTGGCAATTTCTGTTTGTGTCTTATCTTTAAAATATCTCATCATAATAATTTGTTTTTCCTTTGGTTCTAATCGATCAATCATTTGTCGTAGCGCAATATGATCAATCATATTATTTTCTACATCTTTTTTCTGTTCTAACTTATCGATTAAGAAAATAGGACTTCCATCACCTTGATAAATTGTACTATATAATGATCCTACTTCTGCTCCTGCTTCCATTGCCATTACTAATTCTTCTGCTGGTATCTCTAAAGCATCTGCTACTTCTTGAATTGTTGGTTCTCGTCCCATATTTTTAGTCATTCTTTCTTTTTGAATACGTGCTTTTTGTGCTATTTCTTTTAAAGATCGACTAACCTTAATCATTCCATCATCACGTAAAAAACGTTTAATTTCCCCCATAATCATAGGAACTGCATACGTTGAAAAACGAACTTTAAAACTTAAATCAAATTTATCAATCGCTTTTATTAAACCAATACTTCCTATTTGAAAAAGATCTTCTGATTCATAACCCCGATTTTTAAAACGTTTTACAATGCTCCACACCAGTCCTATATTGTCTTCTACTAATTGATCTCGAGCCTCTTTATTTCCTGACTGAGCTTGTTTAATCAGTTCCATGGTTTTATCCATTTTTTCACACCTTCTTTTTGCTTTTACAATAGGGCAGATCAAACACTGTGTAATCGTTTCATCATATAAACAGTAGTTCCATCCCCTGGTATTGAACATACTTTTACTTCATCCATAAAAGTTTCCATTACTGTAAAACCCATACCAGAACGTTCTAATTCTGGTTTTGATGTATACAGTGGCTCCATAGCTTGTTTAATATTTTCAATTCCTTTTCCTTGATCATGAACTTCAATATGAGCTTCTTTTCCTTGCAAACGACATGTAACAAATATTGTTCCTGCCCCATTTTCATATCCATGAATCACAGCATTCGTAACTGCTTCTGATACTGCCGTCTTAATATCAGAAAGTTCTTCTAAAGTTGGATCTAATTGAGAAACAAAAGCCGCTACAGCTACTCTTGCAAAAGCTTCATTTTGGGATTTACTCATAAATTCTAATTTCATTTCATTCTCATATTGCATTTTTATTTCCCCCTATTGCAGCATTTTTATCGCTTCATCAATACTATCAAATTGATGAATAATTTTATGTAATCCTGATAATTGAAAGACTCGTTCAATTTGAGGTTGTAAATGAACAACAGCAACATGTCCTCCTTTTTGACTGCTATTACGATATCTTCCCATAATCACTCCAATGCCTGAACTATCCATAAATAAAATATCTGAAAAATCAAAGATCATATTTTTAGCATTATATCGCTCGTATGCTTTATCTATTTTTTCTCGAATCATTTCTGAAGTATGATGATCAATTTCTCCTTGAATTTTAATAATCATACTTCGATTGTTCATGCTACATTCCACATTCAACATAATTCCTCCTTCTTTCTTCTCATTTTTACATATAAATATGCATATATTTATATATTCTCCATTAATTGTAAAAA
>JAAYSE010000144.1 GCA_012524135.1 Candidatus Epulonipiscium sp.
ATAATCGTTAAATAATCGTTAAAAAATTGTATGATAAAGAGAACAAATAGAAAAAATTCATTTTAAAAAGGTGATCTAAGATAGATCACCTTTTTTATAAGATTATTTATTTTATAAGATTATTTAAGTAAAGGTTTTTCTTCTAATTTTGGAATTCCAAAGCGAACAACCATATCCCCAGGAGAAGGTTTTACCCCTTGATTATTAACGGTTATATCTAAAATATCTACTCTACAACTAATACATCGCCTGGTTCTGCTCCTTCTACATAAACAGGACCTGTAGCAGGATTTGCTTTTGTAAAATCAATCGCAGTAATAAGTTGATCTTCCGATGTAATTTGATCGCTAAAACAATCCAAAGTTTTAAATATTAGAGTTTCTCCAGTGTTTACTTTTTTTGTGGGTTTATTATCAGGTGAAAAGGTATAAACGTAATCGGTTATTAAATTTTGTGCCATAATAATATGATCCCTTCCTTTGTATAATGATATGTTGTTATAACATACCATTATACAAAGGATAGAATGGATTATCAAGTAAAATGAAGAAAAAACATTACTTTTTATGAAATAGTTCCTAGATTTACAGCTTTATGATATTCAAGAATTTTGAGGTTATAGCTTGTGATAGCGTTGGATACTGCTAATTGAGCATTATGTAGTTGTGTAATTGCTTCTTTCACTTCTAATATTGTACCTGTTCCTGCATGATACGATAATTCTCTTAATCGTAATCCTTCTTTTGCTTTTTCTACATTTGCTTTAGCCAAAGCAATTTGTTTTTTGGCACTTTCGATTTCATCATATTTTCCTTTAATATCAAATTCTATATTTAATTTTGCATTATGGAGTAAGTTTTCCATTTTTGCAACATTTCTTTCTTTATATTTATAGATAAAGGTATTTGGTGTATATACAATAGCATTTGTTTCAAAATCCAGTTTGACAAGCTGATAGTTATTGTTGAGTTGAATAATGTCAAATCTTTTTGTATACGCTACTTCAACATCTTCATTGAGGTTTGTTTGAAAGTCATTTTGGGCAAAATCAGAAGTTAGTTTGAGTTTGGTATCTAAGGGAGAATTAAGTGTCATATTTAAAGCTCTAAAAGCTTTTTTTACATTTTCTTTTGCTTTTTCTACGTTTATTTCTCCTTCATTGAGGGCAATTTCGGACATATAGAGGTCTGATTTTGAAACCATTCCAAGATTAAATTTTTTCTTTATAATATCGTGATTTCGTTGAAGGTTGTCTAACGTGCTATTGGTTACATGAAGATATTCTTCAGCTTGTAGTGCTCCATAATAAGCACTCATTACATTTAATTTGATATTTTCTTTTAGATATTCTTGTTTTAATTTTTCTTCTTCCAGTGCATATTCCGCTTTTTTGGATAACATATTTGCATCTAAGGCAAAACCGTCTACGGTTCCAATGGAAACACCTGCTTTTTGATATTTTTTTTCTTGATGTCGAGCTTCACTTAATTCCACTTTTTTCACTTCAATTTCCAATTCACTGATAGTAAGTTGTGTAGAATTTTCAATTCCTTTGTTTATGGCTTCTTCTAAAGATAGAGTGGTGATTACGTCTTCGGCCAAGAGGTTCTTTTGATAGGGAGATAATGGACTTATGGTGATGATAAATACTAATAATGTACTCAGTACTGTTTTTTTCATTAGATACCACTTCCTTCATATTTTTTATTATAATTATTGTTTTAAATATAGATATTCAATTTCATCAATTTAAGTACCTGGTAGCAAATATAGGTACTTAAATTGATGAAAGTTAGAATTTGGATATCTATAGATGGAATCTAAAAATATTTGGTAAAATATGTTGTTCTTTTGGTTGCATTTTTAGCAGGGATAGAGTATAATCAAATACATTATGACCAACTGGTCGGTCAGCTTGGTCAATGAATGTTATTATATCATTATTTGAAGAGGATGTAAACTAAATAGAAGGATATTTTATGAAAATTTTAGTTACATCGTTTATTTTAAGTAGGAGGAATAAGATGGTTAAGAAAATGAGTATACGTTTTTTTGTATTGTTATTTGTAATAACGATGACGATGGTAGGATGTCGTCAAAAGGAAGTTGAAGATGTAGAAAAGAAAGTAGAAGAAGATTATGTAGCTGTAGAAACAAAGGTATCTGTAAAAGATACTATTGCAAATACTAGAAGTTTTACTGGTAAAGTAGTTGCTAATGAAGAAGTGATGATTATTCCTAAATTGGCGGGTACGGTGGAAAGTATCCATGTAAGTTTAGGGGATGAAGTAAAAAAGGATACGATTTTATTTGCATTAGAACAAGATGATATATCCAAAGCGGTTCAGCAGGCAGAAGTGGCTGTTCGTTTAGCGAAAAAAGGGATAGAACAAGCGTTAAATGGAATGGAAACGGCTACAATTAATTATGAAATAACGAAAGAAAATACACAGAAAGCTTTATTGGATTTAGAAAGAACGAAGGAACTTTATGAACAAGGAGCCGTGTCTAAATCTCAACTAGAACAGGTGGAGTTGGCTGCATCTTCTGCTCAAAGTCAATTAGATACAGTGCAAGGACAGATTACTCAAGCAAAACTAGGAGTACAACAAGCAGAAGAACAGTTAAGTCAAGCAGAAATATCTTATAGACAGGCAATCGATAATTTAGAGAATACAATAGTTAAAGCACCGATGGATGGTGTGATCTCTTCATTAAATGTTAAAAAAGGCCAGATAGTTGGAAATGGTCAAGTCGCAGTGACGATGGTGGATATGGATAAAGTATATGTTCAGATAGATGTCATTGAAGATATTGTGAATCGTTTACAAGTAGGTCAAGAAGTAGCTGTCACAATCCCAGCAGCTTTTGAGGAAGAAGTAAAGAGTGAAGTAAGTTATATTAGTCCAACTGCCGATATTGGAAGTAAGCTTTATTCTGTTAAGGTATATATTGATAATCCAAATAAAAAGGTTCGACCTGGAATGAGTGGAGAAGTACAGTTAAATATGGATCAAATAGATTCGGTAATTGTCATTAAAAGAAATGCTGTTTTAGATAAAGAGGATGAATTATTTGTTTTTGTTGTAGAAAATGATCGGGCAGTTAAAAAACCTGTAAAAATAGGGTTAGATACAGGAGATTATGTGGAGATTAAAGAAGGATTAGAAGAAGGAGAACAAGTAATTGTAAAAGGACAACATTATGTGGAAGATGGTATAAAAGTTAAAGTAGTAGGGGGAGAATAATATTGAACTTATCAAAATTTGCTGTTAAAAGACCTGTTACGATAACGATGATGATTTTGATTGTTATCCTTTTTGGAACCGTTTCGCTAACAGGTTTACCGATTGATCTGTATCCAGAAATTGAAGTTCCTGTAGCTATTGTAGCTACTTCTTATTCAGGAGCAGGTCCTCAAGAAATAGAGAATTTAATTACAAAAAAAATTGAGGGTGCTATTGCTACCGTAGGAAATATTGATACGGTTAATTCTGTATCTTCACAAGGAAGTTCTATTGTTATTGCTCAATTTGATTATGGAACCAATATGGACTTTGCAAGTTTGGAAATGAGAGAAAAGGTAGATTTAATTAAAGGGACTCTACCCGATGATGCGAGTCAACCAATGGTAATGCGAATTGATCCCAATGCGATGCCAATTATTCAAATAGCTATTTCTAATCATGGTGATTTAGCGAGTATACAATCATTAGTAGAAGATACATTCCAACAAAGATTTGAAAGATTAGATGGAGTGGCTTCGGTTGACATTGGTGGAGGTCTTGTAAATGAAGTAAAGGTAACGGTGGATCCATGGAAGTTATCCAATTATGGTTTAAGTATGAATCAATTGAACCAATTATTAAGTTCCAATAATATGAATTTTCCAGGAGGAGTGGTTCAAAATGGGGAGCAAGAACTGACCATTCGTATTGTAGGAGAATTTGATACAATTGATGAAATTAAAAATATGCCTCTTGCTTTGAATACAGGATCTGTAATTTTATTAGATGATATTGCAGATATAGAATTTACTTATCAGGATGTTAGTGCAATATCAAGAGTAAATGGTAAAGATAGTATTAGTATGTCTATAAAAAAACAATCGGGTAAAAATACAGTACAAGTAGCAGATAAAGTGAATCGAGAAGTAGAAAAAATAAAAGAAGAATATCCGGATATTGAAATCAATGTTGTATTAGATACTTCTACTTTTATTAAAGATTCAATTCATAATGTGGTAGATAATGTTGTTATGGGATCTTTATTTGCTATTTTAGTTCTCTATATTTTCTTAAAAAATATAAGAACCACACTGATTATAGGAGTATCTATTCCTATTTCTTTAATTACCTCTTTTATTTTATTATATTTAAAGGGAATTACATTAAATATGATGACTTTAGGAGGATTAGCACTGGCGGTTGGAATGTTGGTAGATAGTGCTATTGTGGTATTAGAGAATATATATAGATTTAGAGTAAATGGATATTCAAGAAAAGAAGCAGCTATTCAAGGGGCATCGGAGGTAGGAATGTCCATTACAGCATCTACGCTTACAACCATAGCGGTATTCCTTCCCATTGTTTTTATTGAAGGAATGGTTGGAATTTTATTTAAAGATTTTGCTTTGACCGTTACCTTATCTCTTGTTGCTTCTTTGGTGGTTGCTTTAACTTTTATTCCGATGTTGTCTTCTGAAATTTTAAAAGTGGATACAGAACAAGAGGGAGAAAAAAAGAAAAAACTACGTTTTATTTATGATATTTTTGATAAATTATTTTATAAGGTAGAAAATAAATATAAACGTTTACTTGGCTTTTGTTTACGACATCGAAAAACAACAATTATTACTTCTGTTTTTATTTTCTTTGTAAGCATAGCTAGTTTAGCCAATGTCGGAATGGAATTTTTCCCTACCACAGATGAAGGAAGTATATCTATTAATGTAACATTACCTTTAGGATCGAAACTAGATCAAGTAGATGAGGTGGTACAGGCTATTGAAAATAAGTTGACAGAAGTTCCTGAAATTGATGTGGTATTTGCTAATATAGGAACGGGAGGTATGATGACAGGAAATTCTAGTAATAGTGGTTCAGTTTATATTAATTTAGTAAAATTAGAAGAAAGAGACAGAAGTACAGGCAAAGTTGCAGAAGAAATTAGAAAGATGGTAAAAGATATCCCCGGAGCTGAAATTTCAGTACAGGAAGGTTCGAGTATGAGTATGACGGGATCAAGTGATCCGATTAGTATTAAAATTAAAGGAAGCGAGTTGGAGGTATTAGAGCAAATATCCAATGATTTTAAACATATTATTGAATCCGTAGAGGGAACTCGAGATGTTAAAACCAGTTTAAGTGAGGCCGTTCCAGAATTAGAAATTATTATTAATAAAGAAAATGCAGCTATGTATGGATTAACAGCATCTCAAATAGCTTCTGCTATTCGGTCTGGGGCATCAGGAGTTACCGCGACAAAGTATAAAAATCAAGGGGATGAAATTGATGTAGTAGTAAAGGCTTTTGATGATATTACGGATAGTATAGATAATCTTAGACAGTTAGATATTACAACTCCTATTGGAGTTAATATATCCTTGAGTCAAGTAGCAGATTTCTCTATTGTCAAAGGTCCTATTTCGATTAATCGGGAAAATCAGGAAAGAGTTGTAACGGTTACTAGTCAAATTGTAGACCGAGATTTAAGTAGTGTGATTCGAGAGATAGATAAAGAATTAAAGGAATATTCATTTCCTAATGGTTATTATTATGATATAGGTGGGGAAAATGAACAGATGTTAGAAGCTTTTCAACAGCTTTTGCTAGCTCTTGGAATTGCGATAATCTTGATTTATATGATTATGGCAGCTCAATTTGAATCATTGATTCATCCCTTTATTATTATGTTTACTATTCCCTTGGCTTTTGCAGGTGGAGCACTAGCACTTTTTATTACTCGTACAGCATTTGGAGTGACTGCTTTTATTGGCGTTATTATGTTATCGGGAATAGTGGTAAACAATGGTATTGTGTTAATAGATTATATTAATATATTACGTAGAGAAGGGAAGGAAAAAATAGAAGCGATTACTATTGCAGGACCGATTCGATTACGACCGATTTTAATGACCACATTGACTACTGTTTTAGGACTTGTACCCTTGGCACTTGGAATTGGTGAAGGTGCAGAAGTACAAGCACCAATGGCTATTGTGGTTATAGGAGGTTTGTTATTTTCTACTATTTTAACATTATTATTTGTTCCTGTTCTGTATGCAGCCTTTGATAATATAGCGAGTTCTTTTAAATCAAAACTGAAAAGAAAAAAAGGAAGAGGGGTTCAAGTATAAATGAGGTGAAAAAATGAATTCATTAAAAGAAAAGAGACGGATCCAAATTATTAAAGCATCCATGAAAGTTTTTGGTGAGCATGGTTTTTATAAAGGTACAGTAGAGGATATTGCGATACAGGCGGGACTTGGAAAAGGCACAATATATGAATATTTTAGTAGTAAAAAAGAAATATTCCAACAAATGTTAAGTTATATGTTTGAGACATATAGTGAGGTAGCTATCGAGTCTACATTAAAAGAAGATACCATAAGAAATAAATTTATAGCGTTGTTAGATTATCATTGGGATTTTGTAACGGAGCATGCAAATGTTATTGAGCAAACTTTTTTTCGATTTGAAAATATTTCTCAAGAGATCAGACCACATGTTATTAAGGTGCAAAAAAGAATCTTTGAATTTATTTTTAATATGGTGACGGAAGGGGTAAAAAGGGGGGAAATTAGTCCTACTATAAATAAAGAATTAGTTAGTTTAATTGTATTAAGTACGATTAATGGGAGTAATAGTAAAAGAATTATTTTTAAGGAAAAAGACTGTATTGATAGTAAAGCGGTCATTGATACCATTTTTAATGGGATAGGAAATCAATAATTTATATGCGCTTTTGTCCTTTTGTTTTATGACGATTATTACAATTTGATAACGATTGGCTTGTTAGTATTTAAAAATAGTATAAAGAATGGTATAATGTAGCAAAGTATTAAAAATATAAGTGGGTGATAAAATGAAAGGACAAAGAAAAAAGCGTATTGTGGCCATGCTGACTTCTGTAATGTTATTTAGCATATCGATTACATCAGTAGGAATTGCAGCGGATCATTATAAAAATTTAAGAGTGTGGCAAGGAGATCTAAAGGTTGTTGTTAATGGAAAACAAATTCAATTACAGGATAAACCATTTCTGTATAATGGCAAGACGTATCTTCCTTTACGAGAATTAGGAGAGAAAGTTTTTGATAAAACCGTTGGTTGGGATGGAGTCAATTATATTGCTACTCTTACGGATAAACCCAATGTTAAATTATCATATTTGGAACAAGAATTAATTCGAAAAGAAATTACCATTAATGAATTAAA
>JAAYSE010000019.1 GCA_012524135.1 Candidatus Epulonipiscium sp.
AAAGATCGTACCGGTTCGATTCCGGTCTCCGGCACTTTTGTGCGCATAGCTCAGCTGGATAGAGCGTCTGACTACGGATCAGAAGGCCGAGGGTTCAAATCCTTCTGCGCACGTTGATTTATATTCTTTCACTTATTCGTAGGAACTACGTAATCATTATGATTCGTAGTTCCTATTTCAAACTCTTATATTTATCTATACGAGGCAATTATTTTATGCGGATGTGGCGGAATTGGCAGACGCGCTAGATTCAGGTTCTAGTGGTGGCAACACCATGGGGGTTCAAATCCCTTCATCCGCACTCAAAAAGAAAAAGGTAGAGACACAAAAAAAGGGATTCAATCATGTTAGCATTGATTGAATCCCTTTTCATTAAACTTTTTTAGAAGATCCAGCCATTTTTAATATCCCACGGGGAAGAGCGTCCTTCGAATTTTTCCAAGGCTCTTTTTCATATCGATAGTCAAATTTTTTAATAAACCAATCCAATTCTTCTTCGATACGTTTTAAATTTTCTAATTGAAGAGGAATAATGCATTCATAAAAATCAGAAAGTTGTATTTGATTTAAAAAATTAGGAGCTGCACTATATAATACACCAAAGTGCTGAAGACAAAAACCGTTGCATTTTTTCACCAAATCAATAAAAGATTTATCTTTTTTCCACAAATAAAAAAAAGTATCCACATATCGATCAAAAGTATTTTGAATTTGTTCACAGATATAACAACTATTGTGGATTTCGTGTAGATATTGTTCAACCAGATTTTCGGTAACACCAGTATTCCCTTTTTTAGAAAAGAGAGAGGGAAAGGAACTTTTTTTATTAGGTTTTTGTTTTTTTAATAATTCATTTAAATTTTTATGTACATGAATCATATGGGTATGTAGCATAAGAGCCAATCCAAGGCTATTTTTTTCTTTACTCATCATTTGATAATGAGGCAGGCAAAAGCCTTTTTTATTGGTTTCAATTCGAACATCATTTTCCATGTAGGAAGGGCCTAGGGTAAAGTTAATACTATTTTGTTCTAATGTATTATATAAAGTACAAAAAGGACATTCACTTTCTGTTTGAAAGGCGTCTAAAACAGGAATGGTATAGATTTTTTCTTTCACCAACAATCACCTCAAAGTCATATTTTCAGTTTCTGCAAAATTTGCTATACTATAGACATTCAACCTACGCTTAAACACTCTATCGTAAGTACCTTATTTGTTTGAACTGTCATTGTTTTAGTATACCATAATGATACGAGATAGAAAAGAAACAAATCCCATAAAGACAAGATATAAAGGAGAGAGCAATGGAAAAACAATATTATGAACAAGGAGATACAATAATTTTAAACCAAACGCAGGATTTCCATATTCAACATATTTTAGAGTGTGGGCAATGCTTTCGATTTGAAAAAATAGAAGAAAATGTGTACCAGCTTATTGCTCATAGAAAGAAATTACGGATAGGACAAGAAAAAAATCAGATCACTTTTTATCCTATGTCCATGGAAGAATTTACAACCCTATGGATAACTTATTTTGATTTAGAACGAGATTATGGAGTCATTAAACAACAATTATCCCAACAAGACCCTATCCTTCAAGAAGCAATAAGTTATAAACCAGGAATCCGAATATTACGTCAAGATCCTTGGGAGTGTCTGATTTCTTTTATTATTTCACAAAATAAAAGAATTTCTCATATCCAACAAGTGATCCATTATCTTTGTGAAGCTTTTGGTGATAAAATCAATGCAGAAGATGGAAGCAGTTACTATACCTTTCCCACTCCTCAACAACTAGCCAAAGCTACGGAAACCGATATTCGGGGGTGTAAAGCAGGTTTTCGAGCCCCTTATATTGTTGATGCTTGTCATAAAGTTATTCATGGAGAAGTTGATTTGCAAAATTT
>JAAYSE010000145.1 GCA_012524135.1 Candidatus Epulonipiscium sp.
AAAAAAGAAAATCATGTTCTGATTTTAGCTCATTATTATGTAGATGAAATGGTTCAAGAAGTCGCTGATTTTGTAGGTGATTCTTATTATTTAAGTCAAATAGCATTAAAACAAAAACAAAATACCATTGTTTTTTGTGGAGTACGTTTTATGGGTGAAAGTGCTAAAATATTAAATCCTCATAAAAAGATCATTCTCGTAGAGACATCAGCTGATTGTCCCATGGCACATATGGTTGATGTAGAAAAAATTAAAAAAACAAGAAAACAATATGATGATCTAGCTATTGTATGTTATATTAATTCCACACCAGAAGTAAAGGCACTTTCTGATGTTTGTGTAACATCCTCGAATGCAGTTACCATTACTAAGCAATTAAAGCAAAAAAATATTTTCTTTATTCCTGATGAAAATTTAGGACGATATGTGCAAAGTCAAGTACCAGAAAAAAACTTTATCTTTAATCAAGGATTTTGTTATGTCCATAAAAATATTAACAAAGATCAAGTTCTACAAATAAAATCGAATATACCAGAGGCAAAAGTATTAGTTCATCCTGAGTGTACAATGGATGTACTAGAAATAGGCGATTATATAGGAAGTACTTCCGGTATCATCCGTTATGTTTCAGAAAGCAAAGAACAAAAGTTTATTATATGTACAGAACAAGGCATTTTACATGAACTGAAAAAAAGAAACCCGGATAAAGAATTCTTTTTTGTAACTCCAACATCTATTTGTTCTGATATGAAAAAAATCACTTTACAAAAAGTGTATAATGCGATCCAAACCTTAGAACCTGAAATTACATTAGATCATCATTTACAAGAAAATGCAAAAAATGCATTAGAAAAGATGCACCTTTTAGCAAAATAAAGTATAGATACTTTTTAACATGTATTTGCAAGAATCATTGCTATACATTTTTCTTTGCTAAAAAGATGCTTCTTATTTTAAAATAGTATATGATAAAAAACAAAACTTTAAAAACAAATCAATGAAAGGATGAATATTTTTTATGTTAACAGATATAACCATGCATGTACATGTAGATAACTATTTACTACAAGCGCTACAAGAAGATATTACTAATGAGGATGTTACTACCAATGCTATCTTACGTAAAAAAGAAATAGGTACTGCCGATTTAATTTGAAAACAAGATGGCATTTTAGCAGGAATAGAAATTTTCAAAAGAGTTTTTGAATTGTTAGGGGAAATTCGTTTTCATACGACTTTTCAAGATGGAGATTTCATTCATAAAGGAGAAAAAGTAGGAACATTGACTGGAGATATGAGGGTCATTTTGTCCGGTGA
The DNA here is from genome assembly GCA_012524135.1 of Candidatus Epulonipiscium sp. GTDB lineage: Bacteria > Bacillota > Clostridia > Lachnospirales > JAAYNZ01 > JAAYNZ01. The sequence continues at coordinate 1,318 of JAAYSE010000145.1, forward strand.
ACGAACTGCCTTAAATTATTTACAACGTATGAGTGGTATAGCGACTCTGACGTATGAATGTGTACAAATATTAAAGGGGAGTAAAACACAACTACTAGATACAAGAAAAACTACTCCTAATATGCGTATTTTTGAAAAATATGCAGTAAAAGTGGGTGGTGGTATCAATCATCGATATAATTTATCTGATGGAATCTTACTAAAAGATAATCATATTGGTGCAGCAGGTGGAATTCAAAAAGCAGTACAATTAGCCCGTGAATATGCTCCTTTTATACGAAAAGTGGAAGTAGAAGTAGAAAATATAAACATGGTACAAGAAGCATTAGAAGCCGGTGCGGACATCATCATGCTAGATAATATGGATAATGAAACCATGGTACAAGCTGTAAAATTAATTGGAAATAAAGCAGAAACTGAATGTTCTGGAAATGTCACCAAAAAAAGATTATTAGAAATTATGGAAATTGGCGTTGACTATGTTTCTAGCGGGGCACTCACTCATTCTGCTCCTATATTAGATTTTTCTCTAAAGAATTTAACACCTATTTCAGAATCTTAAATAACCCTATATCGTCATTAAATCAAAGAATTAGCAGAAGAAATAGATACTGAAAAGTGTATTCTTCTGCTATTATTTTACTCCCTGCTTTCTTGACAAATCTTTAAAAACTCCATATAATAAAAATGTTATGCATATGCGTACTTTTTTGTTTCCGTAGCTCAGCAGGATAGAGCGACCGCCTCCTAAGCGGTAGGCCGTGGGTTCGACTCCCGCCGGGAACATCATAATCATAAAAGTCCTGCAAGCTTTTTTGCAGGGCTTTATTTTTACGTTATTCCCTTCTTTTGTTTCTCCGTTATCTAATGGTATTGAATAAAAATTTTAAGGAGGTTTTATTGTGTCGTGTCAAAATCAAACTGATAGTACTCATATATTTGAAACTGAAAAGGTGAGTACACTATTGGTGAAATTTTCTTTACCTGCTATTTTATCTTTATTAGTCTCAGAAATGTATAATATGGTAGATTCCCTGTATGTAGGAAATGCAGTAGGTACATTAGGAATGGGAGCCCTTACCATTGCGTTTCCTGTACAACGTTTATTTATCTCTTTAGCTTTGATGGTGGCCATGGGAACTTCCACTTTTGTGGCTCGTTCATATGGAGAAAAAAATTTAGAAAAAGTAAATCAAATTATATCCAATTCTTTCTTGTTGCTTTTTATTATTTTAACAAGTACCGCAATATTCATTGGATTGAATCTTGAAAAATCCATCTATTTTTTAGGTTCCAGTGCGACCATTTATCCTTATGCAAAAACTTATATTGCTATTGTTTTACTTGGAGTTCTTTTTCAAGGTTTTACATTTTTATTTTCTCATATTATGGTTGTTTTAGGAAAACCCAAAATTTTATTACGAAGTATGTTACTTGGGAGTATCTGTAATGTTATTATAGACTATTTTCTAGTTATCTTAATTCCTCTAGGAGTAAAAGGAGCTGCGATTGCTACTATATCTTCTCAATTTATAGCAGCTATTTATACTTTTCTTGTTTTTTTTAAAACCGCTAAAAAAGAAAATATTCATTTTTCTACAAAATTAGATTTAGAAATTTCCAAAGGAATTTTGGCTATTGGGTTTTCCAATTTTATTGTTGAAATTTCTGATGCTATTGTAGCTGTTATTTTAAATCAATTATTATCGACTTATGGCGGAGATGTAGCTATTGCTATTGTTGGTATTATTTCTCGTTCTACCATGGTTCTATTTATGACTGTAATTGGTGTAAGTACAGGAATGCAACCCATTGCTGCTTATAATTTTGGTGCACGTAATTTTATTCGTCTAAAAAAAGTAGTAAAAGAAGCAACTATTGGTGTAACCGTATCTACTTTTGTTTTATGGGGTAGCGCAATGATCTTTGCTAAGCCTATTGCCAGAGCTTTTGTCAACGATCCTGTTGTAATTGCAGAAGCTACAAAAGCACTTCGTATTGTAATTTTAATCTTCCCTTTACTTGGTCTACATTATTTAAATATTTATTATTACCAAGCTACTGGAAAGGTGCGAGCGGCCTTTTTATTATCTATTTATCGTCAAATTATCATCTTTATTCCTTTAGTTTTTATTTTAACTTATCAGTTTGAAATTTGGGGAGCTTGGATTTCCTATCCTATCTCTGATTTTATTTCCTTTATTACTTCTGCTGTCTTAATGGTAAAAGCCTATAGAGAGGTATCCAGAAAAGCAGAACTTCAATGCGTAGAGAAAAAAAAGCAAAAAAAATTGACTCCTAGAAAAAATCAAAGAGCCAACTTTGAATATTAAAATACATTATCTTCTTCAGAAAAAGTTATTTTTCCTTGTACCCAGCAAACTCCCATAAACCGCATTCCTACTAAAGGAATGCCGGTTAAATCTTTTTTGTTTATACAAACTTCAAATTTCATATTCATACAGTTAATATATAACCAATATATAATTTCTCCTGTTTCTTTGTTTTTCATTTCTTCTACTTCTAAAATAATACCAAGAACAGAATAAGTAGTTTCAATATCCGCAAATGGCATAAAATAGCCTTCTACAATCGTTAAAAAATCCTCATATTGTAGTCGCTCTGCAATGATCTTTGATATTTCTTCCTCTTCTATGTCAATGAGTTCCTGTGCTTCCTCATCACCTTCACGAGCTCTTTGAATTAATTCTTGATACCAGGTTTCTTCTTCCTGTTCTATCTTTTTTTCGGTTTCTGTTTTTTCTACAGGGAAAATAATTTTTCCTTCAATTCCTAGTCCAACGATCTTAACCCCTTCTATCGTTGTTTGATCTATCTTTGTTGTATCTAAATAATCGATGACATTTTGAAGTTGAAAAGTAACTTCGGTTCCTGTTTTTTCTTCTTCACAGGTAGCATAATAAATATCTTCTTCCTCTGCTTCCTCTACCTCTACTTCTATCACATCTGTATTATATTTGGCTTCTACAATAGGATCAAAAGTTTTTACTAATAGTTGCTCTCCCTCTTCTGCTACACCTCGAACAAGTAAACCAAATCGTTCTCCATAGGCTTTATAATATTCCATAATAATAATTTTTCCATCTTGTTTGGCAATATATTTTTCTGTGGGGTACTCAATCACTTGTGTAATTAGATGATTCCATTCTTTCGTTCCTTTATAATCATGGAATCCAATAGCACTCAAATATGAGTATAGACTCAATACAATCACTCCCCTCTTCTTTCTATTCTATCTCTACAAAATAGTAAACATATATAGTTATTAGAAACTTTAACTATAGTATCATGTCTCACTTCCATTGTCTAGAGATATAAAAAATAAAGAGTAGGCATATAAAACCCTACTCTTACGTTACATCCCTATTAAGCAATTCTTAAAAATACGTGTTTACTCTATAAGCCCTGCTTCTTGAACCATTAACTGTTCATATTCATTTTTAATATAGCGAATTTTTATACGATCATTGGGATTAAATTCTGGTATAGTATCTTTTACTTTTTCAATACGAAAAGCAAAAGGTTCACCTTCTACCTTAGCTTCAAAAGAATTATTATCCATATACCCTATAAAAATAGCCTCTACAGTAAATGCTTCTCCTTTTTCTTCTTCCGATTCACTCTCTTGAGTTTCTTTATCCTGATCCTTTTCCTCTTCTTTCGATATATCCTCTTGAGCAATGTGACTATTCTCTTTAGATTCTTCTTTTATTATTTCATCTTTCGTAGTAGATAAATTTTGATCCTTGTCTACTGAATTCTTTTTATTACATCCTACAAAAATCATTGTTATGCTCAATATTACGAATAACCATTGACTTACTTTTTTCATATTTACTGTTCTCCTTTCTCTTATTATCTTCTAAATATACGAATTAATATAAAAAAATGTTGAAAAAATCTTATGGTTTTTATCATAAAATAAACTAACAAATTATGCAACCTCTAAAATTATATTTTTATTTCCTAAAAATACTAGAATAAAATATTGGATTCAAAAAATACTATCAGTACAAGATTTTTTATAAAAAATTTTCATCCAATAAATTTCATTCCCTTAGGAGATGATCAAATAATGAAGAAACCGATATTGTTCTTTTTTTTTTCTATTTTAATATGCTCACTTATAGGATGTAAAGATACAAATACGATACCTGAAAAAAATTCTATTCAAAAAGGAGTGGAAAATCAATTATATATCCCTTCCATTCCTCCTTCTAATAATATAGAACAAAATGAACAAAATCAAGTGGTAGATCAAAAAGCAGAAGAAGCAAAAAAAGCAAAGGAAAAACAAGAAGCAAATCAAAAGGCAAATGAAAAAAAGAAGCAGACAGCAAATGAAAAAGCGAAAAAAAACAATACGAAATCTCAAAACCAAAAAGCAAACCCTTATAAAATTACTATACAAACTGCTAAGAAAAAATTAACATTATACAAAAATGGTACTGTTATTAATACGTATGATATTGCTGTAGGAAAATCTAATACACCCACTCCAAAAGGTACTTATAAGATCGTTGAAAAAGCAGAAAATCCAGGTGGACCTTTTGGATCTCGTTGGCTGGGACTATCCGTACCCGGAGGACATTATGGAATTCATGGTACTAATAACCCAGATTCCATTGGAGAATCTATTTCTCACGGTTGTATTCGTATGAATAATGAAAGTGTAAAAGCTCTATACAAAGTCGTTGAGATTGGAACACCTGTTGAAATTTCATAAAATAAAAAGACGGTATTTCCGTCTTTTTTTCAATATCTTTATATAAAATCGTTGGAGGAAGGAGAATTCGAAAAAGCTCTTTGATATAAGGATTGAGATGGATCTTTTTCATATTTCATAGGAAACAAATCACATAAACGATCCATTACTTTTTCTACAAACAACTCTTCTGAACTTTCTGCAAGAAATTTTTCTTGTATTTTATGAGTTTTTTTTGATGTATGAAGGGCTTTTGCAATTTCCTTTGGTTCCTTCCAGCCACCATGATTTAATATTTTTTCTATATCATTTTCTAATGCAAATACATATGAATCTTTACATTCCACGAAAATCACTCCTTTATTTTCTTCTTTTTTTATGCACTTTTTCAGATAAATAGTCTCTAAAAATATTTTTTTAAAGCCACATAATTACTAGCTTTGTAACCGTTTACCACATTTTTCTTCTTTTTTTCTTTCTTTGTCGATGGTAAAATGGCCATGTACTATTAAAAAAAAGGAGGAAAAAAAGATGAAAAAGCAACTCAGGGGAATAATAATGAGTATGGCTTTATTTCTCATCAATGCTACCCCATCCTTTGGTGCAACCTATATAGCTCACACCGTACAACCAAATGAAAGTTTGTTTACTATCGCTAAATCTCACAATACATCTGTTGAAAATCTAAAAGAAACCAATTTTTTATCTCATGATGAAATTTATGCAGGTCAGGTTTTCCATATTCGATTAGCAGAAAAAAATCTTTCTGTTTTTGTAAATGGTCAAAAAATAAATTTTGATGTAGAACCTTATATTGAAAATGGACGAACCTTCGTTCCTATACGTTATATTGCAGAGGCTATACATGTTGATTGCATTGATTGGGATGAAACTTATCAACAAGCTATTTTAGTAAAAGGAGATACAACATTACGCTTGCCTATTGGTTCTAAGACCATATTTAAAAACACAACTACCGTGGATGTAGATGCTCCGATTACCACATATCAATCTCGAACTTTTGTTCCTTTGCGTTTTATTTCAGAAGTTTTTGATTGTGAAGTAAGATGGGAGGAAAGCACATATAGTATTTACATTTCTTCTAAAGATTATGTACCCACCAATGAATCAAATACTAATATATCTACTCCTTCTTACTCTGAGGAAGACCTATATTGGCTTTCTCGTATTGTAGAAGCGGAAGCAAAAGGAGAACCTTATGAAGGAAAATTAGGGGTGGCAAATTGTGTTATTAACCGTAAAAAAAGTCCGGAATTTCCAAATACTATTAAAGGAGTTGTCTTTGATCGAAATTATGGATATCAATATACTCCTGTAGCAAATGGAACAATCTATAATAACCCTTCTGCTGATAGTATTCGAGCAGCAAAAGAAGCTTTATCTGGAAAAAACAATGTTGGTCGTTGTATGTATTTTTTAAATCCTCGAAAATCAACAAACTTCTGGATTTTACGAAATCGTACTTTTTATTGTACTATTCAAAACCATGATTTTTATCTATAACATAAAGAGATGAAGTGTAACTAAAAAATACTATGTATATTTTTAATAATAAAAATTTAATTTTTTCTTATCCGACAAACTTCTCTTCATTTATAAGAAATCTCCCCTTAACTATAAAAGGGAAGATTTCTTATATTCTCTACTTAATAGGGATAATATAAGTTATCATAAAATCTTCTTCGATAACGTGGACGGCGTCGTCCGAAGATTTCATTAAGTAGTAAAGCACCAATAAGAGCTCGAAGTAAATCTCTACGATTTCCATATTGTCGTACCATGTTTTCTATTTCTTCCGTATTTTCTATTTCTTCTACAAAAACATCTATTCCTTCCATCTCAGAATAAATACGATCAACCATTTGTTCAATCAATTCTTGATCTACATACTCTTCATAAATAGGACTATTGTCATAATCCATACGATCACATTCCGATTCAATATAAGGTTGAATTTGTTTGCAGGTGTCTGAATAAAGTTCTTGCATATATTCCATATCTTGTTCATCCATAAAGGAATAATCCATTGGCATTGCAGGTGTTCCTGCCATTGGAGACATATTTTCTTGAAAATATGGACAATTCCACCCTATAGCAGGATTCATACCCATACTTGGAACTGCATCTGGACACATACCCATTGTTGGATCTATATTCGGATACAT
>JAAYSE010000146.1 GCA_012524135.1 Candidatus Epulonipiscium sp.
ACCTTGAAAAACTAAGTTGAAAAAGGTATACTTGTTGTTATGAGTACTTTGTATTGCGTGTAATAATGAATGAAGTGGTGAGAAACTATGTATCAATTACTTACAACGGATGGAAGAGCCAAAAGGGGAGAATTTCATACACCCCATGGTATTATCCAAACTCCTGTATTTATGAATGTAGGAACATTAGCAGCTATTAAAGGTGCTGTGTCTACTCAAGATTTGAAAGAGATAAAATGTCAAGTCGCTCTTTGTAATACGTATCATCTTCATGTTCGGCCAGGAGAAGAAATTGTTAAACAATTAGGAGGTCTTCATTCTTTTATGGTATGGGATCGCCCTATTTTAACGGATTCAGGAGGATTTCAAGTTTTTTCATTGGCAACGCTTCGAAAGATTAAAGAAGAAGGTGTTTATTTTTCTTCACATGTAGATGGACGTAAAATTTTTATGGGACCTGAAGAAAGTATGCAAATTCAATCTAGTTTAGCATCTACGATTGCGATGGCTTTTGATGAATGTCCACCCAATCCTTCTACTAGAGAGTATATGGAAAATTCAGTATCTCGAACAACTCGTTGGCTAGAACGATGTATAAAAGAAATGAAACGACTAAATCAGCAAGAAGACACGATTAATCCAAAGCAAATGTTATTTGGAATTAATCAAGGTGGTACTTATAAAGATATTCGCATTGAGCATGCTAAAACGATATCAGAATTTGATTTAGATGGGTATGCGATAGGTGGATTGGCAGTTGGAGAAACGCATAAAGAAATGTATGATACTTTAGAAGCTGTCGTTCCTTATTTGCCACAAAATAAACCCACCTATTTAATGGGAGTAGGAACACCAGAAAATATTTTAGAATCTGTAGATAGAGGTGTAGATTTTTTTGATTGTGTATTGCCAGCAAGAAATGGACGACATGGAAATGTATATACCAATCAAGGAAGATTAAATCTTTTTAACGCTCGTTTTGAATTAGATGATCGGCCTATTGCACAAGATTGCCATTGTCCAACTTGTCAACATTATAGTAGAGCATATATTCGACATTTGTTAAAGGCGAAAGAAATGTTGGGAATGCGTTTATGTGTTTTGCATAATTTGTATTTCTTTAATACATTAATGGAAGAAATCCGTCAAGCTATTGAGGAACATCGTTATCAGGCTTTTAAGAAAGAAAAGCTGGATAGATTTAAAGAAAATGAATAAAGAAATTTGTAAAAGAAAGAAGGAGGAGATCGTATATGTCGTTACCAACGATATTATTAGAAGCACAATCAGGTCAAGTTTCCGGTGCACCTGGTAGTTTTTTAGGAGTTGTTCTCTATTTTGGAGTATTATTTGCAATTATGTGGTTCATACTTATTCGACCACAAAGAAAAAGACAAAAGGCTATTGATGAGATGCAAAGCTCAGTTTCAGTAGGAGATTGGGTGATGACATCAGGAGGTATTTTTGGAAAAGTAGTAGATACAGTTAATGATATTTGTATTGTAGAATTTGGTTTAAACCGTGGTACTCGTATTCCAGTACAAAGAGATCAAATTGCTGCTATTAAAGAACCAGATTTAACAGTAAAAAAATATGATGAAGATGTAGAGGAAGAAGAAACAGAAGAGGACGAAGAAGAATAAAATAATGAAAGAATGAAAGGACTCTTATTTAGAACAAGTGTCCTTTTTCATTGTATAGAAATATTTTAAATATCTTTATGAATGTAGAAATTCTATGATAAAATATATTTATATGAGTGAAAAGTATACTTTAAATAATAATATTAAGATTAATATTGGTTATATCCTTATTGATCTTGTAATCCAATAGATATGAAATTTTTTCATAGGTTGAAGAGTTGAAAATATATAAAAGGATGGATGGATGATGAATGCAATAATTGAATTTTTTAAAACAGATGGATTGCCACAACTAGGACTTGCTTTTTTATTGGGGGGATTGATAGGAATTGAACGTGAGGTAAATCATAGACCAGCGGGGCTTAGAACACATATTGTAGTTACGATTAGTGCTTGCTTAGCTATGCTAATCAATTTTGAAATAGTAAAAAACTTTGAAGGAGTGGTTAATGTAGATCCAGGTAGAATGGGGGCGTATGTAATTAGTGGTATTGGTTTTTTAGGTGCTGGTACCATTATGAAGGAAGGAGCTTCTATCAGTGGACTTACAACAGCATCTAGTATTTGGGCGAGTGCTATGATTGGGTTAGCTTGTGGCATAAAAATGTATAAAATAAGTATATTTTTCACGATACTCGTATTATTTACACTCCTTTTGGTTAATAAAAGCAATTATAAAATTGTGTCTCTTCTTCAGGCTAAGAATAAAACAAATGATTGTGAGAGTTGTATTAAAAAATAATTATCGATCCTTTAAAGTTTGTTTTATAGAAGTGAGTATTTCATAAGGAATGTAAAGATTTCCCATACCTACTCCAATATCAATATGGGGTTTGTTTTTTCCATGAAAATCACTACCTCCTGTGATCAGTAATCCATGTTTTTTCGCTATTTGTCGTAATGTTTTTTCTTGTTCTGCTGTATGAAGAGAATAAATAGCCTCCAGACCTTCTAATCCAGTTTGAATTAAAAATTGAATGACTTGGTATAGTTTCGATTTTGAAAAACCATATAAAAATGGATGTGCAAGAACAGGGATGCCTTTTGCCTGTTTTATTATTTGAATACAGTCTTTAGGAGTAGGAAGGTTTCTTCTTACGTAACCAGGACAGTCAGATCCAATATATTTTTTAAAGGCTTCTGTTATATTTTGAACATATCCATTTTTAAAAAACCATTTTCCATAGTGGGCTCTTGTAATAATTTTTCCTCCAGAGAGTAGTTGTAAATCTTTTTTAGTAATGGGAAATCCAAGTTTGTTTAATCGATGAATCATTTGATCATTTCTACGTTCTCTTTCTTTTTGCCAATACTTTAATTCTTTTATAAAATACGGATCTTGGTAGTCTATATAATATCCTAAAATATGTAGTTCAACATTTTGATATTGAGCAGCTAGCTCAATACCAGGAATAATTTCCATATCTATTTGTTTGCCAGTAGAAATGGTTTCATCTAATCCAGAAATAGTATCATGATCCGTAAGAGCAAAGGCGGTCAAGCCTTTTTCTTTTGCATAAAAAACTAATTCTTTAGGTGTCATCGTTCCATCAGATATTGTAGAATGTACATGTAA
>JAAYSE010000147.1 GCA_012524135.1 Candidatus Epulonipiscium sp.
AACAGTATTTTTCAAAAAAATAATTTTTTCTTAAGTAGAAAAATATTTATAAATTCTTAAGTGCAAACGGTTGCATTATTTTGTATTTATCTTATCATATTATTACTTATTTTTCAATATCTAGATATCACTATTAAAACTTATAATTAAAAATAGCCCAATCATATAAAAAAAGTATAGTACAAAATAATTTTTATACCTAACGAAAGTAGATGAAAATATTAAGCTTCATTGTAACCTCAACTCCTTGAAAACACTGGATTGTTGTCCTCCTCCATTTATCCTCTCCATTTCTTTCTATTCAATCTTTCAATCCATTGACTCTACTGACCTTTAGCCTTATTCCATATACTTTAATCCTTGCAAACTTCTAATAAAAAAATATAGCCTACAAACCCTAATAAACCATGTTTCCTACAACAACTTTATTTGATGTAAACATAGATACAGAGGTAAGGGATATAGGGATATAGGTATTAAGTTAATAACATTTTCAACATATCTTAATTTTATCTAACAATCAATTATAGAATTATTAAATTTACTAATTAATATCTTTAAAATTAATATTCTCGAAGCAATACTTTACTGTATAATTAAAATTATCTTTATTAATATTCCATAATGTTGTCATTATTTCTCGAACAACACCGGTTCCATCGATGATAGTTTGCGATTTATTAGGTAAAGCACTTTTAAAATATTGTCTTAAATTTTCTATTCTCATTTGAGCACTAGGGTGTGTTTCACTAAACTCGACATTGTATATTTTCTCAATTATGTCTAAACATGCAAATAAAAATTCTATTCCAAGATAACATGAAAATAAACCATATCCCGATTTTTGATTTTTAGCCATTGTTAATTGAAAAGCAAGCGTATCTGCTGAAAACTCTTCAATCCAATTTCTAACTACTTGATATAACATAGAATTATCATCTAAAAATCTCTTTGAGAAATTCTTTTCTGCTGACAAATGTCCTAGTATTATGTGTGAATATTCATGTGCTACAATAAACAATTCTGCTGTATCCCATAATACTGATGATAGATTTATATTAACATCTTCTTCATAGTAAATTTTTGAAAAAGAAAGATCGTCATATAAAAAATATAAAATAAGTATTTCTAAAAAAAGATTATGTCCCTTTTTATTCGTCTTCAAATTTTCATTAATTGAATCTTTATTAAAATCAAATGTAACATAACTTTTATTTTCATCCTCATTAATTTTGGAAAAAAATGATGAAACAACTCTTCCCATAGAATATAAAAATAAGAATAACCCTTCACTTAAGACTATTAACCTTTGGTCTTGTGGAAACACACATGTAAAAGCATCTAAATAATTCAGAGGTAAAGTACCTAATATAATACCATTAGGTATAAAAATATTATTCTCATTCGCTACCTTAATAATATTTTCTGAATGTCTATTTAATATAAAATATCCTGCACTATCTTGTTCACTAATAGGAGTATTTAAATTTATAGCAATTTCTTTAAGTTTTTTAAATAAATTTTTATCTTTTTCATAAAATTCAACATTATCATATTTATCTTTAATTAAATTGAATAGAGTATCTATATTTGCTTTTTTAAAATCAACTTTTTTATTTTTTTGACGACAATATTCCCATTCTAAATATTCATAGGGATTATCAAAACATTCTATATTATCACTCATTTTCTCCACTCCTAAAACCTATCTTTTATATATTCAATATATTTATTACCAAAATATATTAAATATATAAAAGTATTCGCCTATTATGTTTCATTTCCTCCATTTACCACCTAAACAAATCTATTTTTAGTGGTATAAGTATAAAAGCCACATTAAAAAATTTTTTATCCTTGTCTTTCTAATTCCTCGATATCCCATTTTATTTTTTTATATGAAATTCTTCCAGACTTTCTAATTGTTTTTGTAAATGCCCTTAATATATCTGATATTTCTTGGATTAATAGTTCTTACTGGGTACCTCTGGTCCCACAGTTCTTGATAAGCATCAATATTGTTTTCATCTTCATCATTAGAGCCAAGTTTTGTATTAAATAAATCAGCCACTGGAATTCCGAAAAATCTTGCTAATAATAGATACCTTAACCTGTTGTGCTAGTTAAAATTACAAATAGAAACAGCTCCAGCAATTATGTTAACCTATACTTGATAATAACCACAAAATCAATATAGGAGGATAACATATGCTAGAGCTCAATAAATATTCTACCAATAAAATTGAAGATATAAAAGACTTTTTTACTGTAGCCTTTGTTATTATTGATGATATTTACAATGAAATTGCTCCAACATACATTAGAAAAGGCCGCAATATCAAGGATGCTATCCTTTGTGATAGTGAAATAATTACCATAAGTATTGTTGGTGAACTTTTAACGATTGATTCAGAAAAATCATGGTTTCAATTTGTAAAAAGAAACTTTAAAGACTTATTTCCTCATATGTGTGATAGAACTGATTTAATAGAACGTAAAAACCCCTATCCAAAACCTTCTCTTCAACTTATATTTAAGATTAGGAGGCGAATTGAAACTACCTTTTCACAACTAACAGAGCAACTAAATATTAACACAGTTTTAGCAAAATCCCTGTAGAAATTTACAACAAAGCTTAGAATCAAGATACTAGCTCATAATCTCTGTTATTTCATCCATACACTGCTAGGTAAAGATATAAATATAGGAAATATTAAAGAACTCATATTTGGATAATATATCCTTTTATGTATAAATTGGTAGATTTATCATGTTTTAAATTAACTAGCACATTAGGTTAAAATATTATTTTTGTAGGTACCCTAGGTGTTGGAAAAATACACTTGGCTATCGCCATAGGAATAGTATTTGCTAGAAATAGATACTCAACATACTTTATCTCTTTTCATGAATTAATTACACAACTTTAAAAAACACTATTAGAAAATAGATCAGCAACGAGACTTAAGCATTTTGCAAAGTATAAGATATTAATAATTAATGAAATTAGCTATTTACCAATAGATTTAGATACATCTAATTTATTCTTTCAGCTAATAGCCAAAAAATATGAAAAACACTGTACAATCATAACTACAAATTCTAATTTTTAAAAATGTTCAGATATATTTGGCTCATCAACTATTGCAAATGCCATATTAGATAGACTTCTTCATCATAGCCATATTATATCTATAAAGGGTCCATTCTACAAAATCCAATCTAAAATTCAGTATTTAGATAATAATGGGGTAAAGGATTCTGAAATGTCTTAGGCCACTTTTTGTACATAATTATTTCCCACTTTTTGAGTATTCTTATATTGACATTTACATGATATTTATATAACCTTGGATTTACATATTTTTTGGTGCCTATTATTCTATTTTCTTTGATATCTCCCAATGATGCTCTCCGCTTTTATATACAAAACACTATATTCCATAGTGAATTAAGTATTTATTTTCACTAATTATATTAGATACCTTTTCAATAAGCAATTGAAGTTCCTGCGATTGATAATAACTATTTGCCTTTATGATAATATCTCTAAATTGTTTAAGAGATTCTGACGGGATGAGGGTTACTCCGCAATAATACAATTTAATAAGTTATCATCGTTAATTTATTAATAAATGTACGAATTGGTTTTATATGGAACACCCAATAGAAAATGCAAGCACCACCAACATTCAAAATAACATCATCAATATCACAAGAGCCTGTAAG
>JAAYSE010000148.1 GCA_012524135.1 Candidatus Epulonipiscium sp.
CCTAAAAATATAAAAGCTAGTATTTTAATTGTACAGCATATGCCACCAGGTTTTACAAAATCTTTTGCAGAACGATTAAATCAACTGAGTAAAATCATTGTAAAAGAAGCAGAAGATGGGGATGTTTTACAACCAGGAGTAGCTTATATAGCACCGGGAGATTATCATATGATAGTAAAAGAACAAAAACAAATGAATCAGTATTTTATTCAGATTTCTAAAGATGCTCCTGTTCGAGGTCATCGTCCTTCTGTAGATATTATGATGAATTCATTAGTACATATAGACATTAAAAAAGTAATAGGAGTTATTATGACAGGAATGGGATCCGATGGAACCCAAGGTATGACTTTATTAAAACAAAAAAAAGATACTTATACTATTGCACAAGATGAAGCTAGTTGTGTAGTATATGGAATGCCGAAAGCAGCAGTAGAAGCAGGCATTATTGATGAAATTGTTCCATTAGATAGAATTACAAATAAAATTTTACAACAATTGGGGGCGTAAGATATGGATATGAGTCAATACTTAGAGATTTTTATTGAAGAATCCAAGGAACATTTACAAAGTTTAAATGAATGTTTGCTACAACTAGAAAATGAACCAGACAATATGGAATTATTAAATGAAGTTTTCCGTGTCGCTCATACATTAAAGGGAATGGCAGGAACCATGGGCTTTACAAAAATGCAAACTTTAACGCATGATATGGAAAATGCCTTATCTTCTATTCGTAATGGTAATATTCAAGTGAATACAAATGTTATAGATCTATTATTTCAATGCTTAGATGCCTTAGAAAGTTATCTTGATAATATCGTGAATACTGGTTTAGAAGGTGAAAAAGCATATAATCATTTGATTCAAAAATTAAATCAGATGTTAACAGGAGATGGCTCAACGAACGATAGGGCAAATGAAAAAGATAAGAAAAATATTAATTCAAAAGCAGAAGAAAAAAACAATGCTTTATCTTTGACAGATTATGAGAAAAATGTAATTACTACTGGGTTTCAACAAGGATATAAAGCATATGCGATTACCATTTGTTTAAATGCTAGTTGTGTATTAAAGTCAGCACGAGCTTTTATTGTATTTAGAACATTAGAACGACATGGAGAAATTATTAAATCTACTCCTAATGTAGAAGATATAGAGGATGAAAAATTCGAACTTGAATTTTCTGTAGTTGTTCTTTCACGTACGGAAAAAGAGGTTTTTTCCAAAGAACTTCTTTCTATTGCAGAGATTACAGATGTAAAAATTATAGAAATTGAAGATCATCATGTCAATCCAAATAAAAATCAACAAAATATTCAGCAAAAAGAGTTAGTACAAAGTCAAACAAAAGTACAAAAAGATAAAAAAGCTAAACAAGATCATCCCATTAAGCCGCGAGCTGGAAAAACTGTTCGTGTGGATATTGAACGGTTAGATACTTTAATGAATTTAGTAAGTGAATTAATTATTGTAAAAAATAGTTTGGAAGATATAGATCGACAAGCAGATCAAAATTTTAATGAATCCATTGAATATTTAGAAAGAATTACGACTAATTTACATGATGCCGTTATGAAAGTTCGAATGGTACCAGTAGAACGTGTTTTTAATCGTTTTCCAAGAATGATTCGGGATTTATCACGACAGCTTTCAAAAGACATTCATTTAGATATGTCAGGAGAAGATACAGAATTAGATAGAACCGTTATTGATGAAATTGGAGATCCTTTAATTCATTTACTTAGAAATGCAGCAGATCATGGGTTAGAAACTACAGAGGAAAGAAAAAGTAAAGGTAAATCGCCAGAAGGACATATTTATCTTAGAGCGTATCAAGATGGTAACAATGTAGTAATAGAAGTAGAGGATGATGGATTTGGTATTGATGCTCAAAAAATTAAACAAAAGGCTTTAGAAAAAGAAATTGTTACTTCGGAAATAGCGGATAATATGACGGAGCAAGAATTAGTTGAGCTTTTATTTCAACCTAGTTTTAGTACAGCTTCTAAGGTAACAGATGTATCTGGACGAGGAGTAGGGCTAGACGTAGTTAAAACAAAAATAGAGGCATTAGGTGGAGATATAGAAGTTAAAACAAAAATAGGATCAGGTAGTAAATTCACAGTTCGTCTTCCTTTAACGTTAGCAATTATTCAAGCACTTATGGTGCAAGTTGGATTGGAAAAATATGCAATACCTCTTAATACCATTCATACTATTGAAGATATTCCTATATCTGAAGTAAAAACGGTGCAAAAGCAAGAAGTCATTGTTTTACGTAATACGGTAATTCCTATTGTACGTTTACATCAAATTCTAGATACACCTCAAAAAGATATTAAGCAAAAAGATATGTTAACGATTGTAATTGTACGAAAAGGTGAAAAACAAGCGGGATTTGTAGTAGATGATTTAGTTGGACAACAAGAAATTGTCATTAAATCTTTAGGCAAGTATTTAAGCCATATTAAGATGATTGCAGGAGCTACTATTTTAGGTGATGGTGAAGTAGCACTGATTTTAGATGTTAATACTTTAGTGTAGAAAGGAGAAAAGTTATGAACGAAAATAAACAATATGTGGTTGTAACCCTTGAACGAGAACATTTTGGAATCGATATACAACAAGTAGAAACTATTATTCGTATGAGAGATATTACAAGAGTACCCAAGTCTCCTTTTTTCATTAAAGGTGTGATTAATTTGCGAGGAGATATTATTCCCGTTATGAGTTTGCGGCTTAAATTTAGACTAGAACCAGA
>JAAYSE010000020.1 GCA_012524135.1 Candidatus Epulonipiscium sp.
ATGATGATTTGCTAAATTCAGGAAGAATTGATGGTTGTAGTAATTTTCGACTTTATTGGAATATTGGATTACCTATTTTAAAACCTGCTATTGCTTTTCTTGCTATTTTTACTTTTATGGGTGCGTGGAATAATTATCTTTGGCCGATGGTAGTGATTAGTGATCCTAAAAAATATGTGATTCAAGTGGCTTTAGCCCAATTAAATGGTGTTCATAAGGATACGGATTATGCGATGGTTATGAGTGGAACTTTATTAGCAACGATACCTTTGATTTTAATTTTCCTTACTTTCAGTAAACAATTTATTTCGGATATTGCAGCAGGAGCAATCAAAGATTAAGAGTATTATGGTAAGAGAATGGAGTGGAAGATGTTTTATTGTAAGTATTAATATATATTATAAAATATAAAAGAGGTGTAGAAGATATGAAAAATACTTATGGTCCTATTCATCCTAAATGTCCTCAATGGTAGGCGACATAATCACTGTTTTACTTCTCCTATTTATAGAGAAAAGGTACAGAATATGAATACACGTCTAGCAAAACGTTATAAAGATCATCCTGCTTTGCTTGTATGGCATGTTTCGAATGAATATGGCGGAGAATGTCACTGTGAATTATGTCAAGAGGCTTTTCGAGAATTTTTAAAAGAAAAGTATCATCATGATTTAGATGCTTTAAATCAGGCTTGGTGGACCGGTTTTTGGAGTCATACGTATACCGATTGGTCTCAAATTGAATCACCGCGGCACCTCATGGAGAAACAGGAGTTCATGGCCTGAATTTAGATTGGAAACGATTTGTGACTCATCAAACCATTGATTTTTATAAAAATGAGATTGTTCCTCTAAGAGAATATACTCCGGATATTCCTATTACAACCAATTTTGATGAATATGTAAATATTTTTAATGGGATTGATTATTGGAAGTTTGCACCTTATGTAGATGTGATTTCTTGGGATAATTATCCTTATTGGCATGGAGAACGTAAAAATTGGGTAGAAGGCAGTCGAAGAGGGTTTATTCACGATATTAACAGGGCTTTAAAAAATGGAAAACCATTTATGTTAATGGAAAGTTCTCCCAGTGCAACCAATTGGCAGCCAGTAGGTAAGTTGCGAAGACCGGGTATGCATGCTTTAGCATCGATTCAAGCAGTAGCTCATGGTTCCGATACCGTACAATATTTTCAATGGAGAAAAAGTCGAGGATCTTCAGAAAAATTTCATGGCGCAGTTGTGGATCACTGTGGTCATGAAAATACTAGGGTATTTCAAGATGTTACTCAGGTAGGAAAAGTATTAGAACAATTGGATGATATTGTGGGAACGAGTATACAGCCGGAAGTGGCAGTGATTTATGACTGGGAAAATAGTTGGGGAATTGATGATGCTCAAGGACCACGAAGAGAGAAAAAAGATTATTTTGAAACTTGCGTCAAGCATTATTATCAATTTTGGATTAGTAGGGATTATTTGGAGTTTTTTTAAGGGAATTTCGGTAGCAGCTACAGTATTGATTGCAAAAGCATATGGGGCGGAGGATAATGCAAGGCTTAAAAAGGTAGCACAGCAAACTTTATTATCTTTATGGATACTTAGTATCCTATTGCAACAATTCGTTTTTTGGGAAGCAGAAATGTTATTACTTGTATTTAATCCTAAGGCTTCTATTTTGAAGGATGCTGTGAGATATTTAAAGATTTTATCTTTTGGTTTTCCTTTTAGTGCCACAATGCTTTGTGTAACAGGAATACTTCAAGGAAAGGGAAATGCTAAAACGCCGATGTTAATTGCTTTAATTATGAATATCACAAATATTTGTTTGAGTTATACATTTATTTTTGGTCATTTTGGATTTCAACCGATGGGATTAGTTGGAGCTGCTATGGCATTGGTTATTTCACAAGGAGTAGGTGCAGGATGTGGATTGTTTGTTTTATTTGCTAGAGAAGGAGTTTTACAAGGAACTTTTAAGCGTTCTTTTTTTAATTTGGATTTTTCAGAGTTGAAGATTATTTTCCGTATCGGTATTCCAACAGGTTTAGAATCAATTTTTTGGCAGTTATCGTCGATTGTTTTAAGTCGTGTAATATTATCTTTTGGTGAAGTTGCTTTTGCTGCTCATCAATTAGGATTACAAGCAGAAGCGATATCAGAAATGCCTGCATTAGGTTTTGGAGTAGCAGCTACAGCTTTTACAGGCCAGTCTTTAGGGGCTATGAATAAAAAATTAGGGAAGGAATATATTTGGGAGATAGGAAAGGGTGCCATGCTAGTTATTAGTGTTGGTACAACGATTTTAATCTTTTTTCCTCATTTTGCTATGAGATTATTGACAGATAATCAAGAAGTTATTCAGCTAGGAGCTATTTATCTGCGATTAATGGGCTTAGTACAAATACCACAAAATTTGCAAAGAGTTTTTACAGGAGCATTAAAGGGAGCAGGATATACACGAATTCCTATGGTTATTGCAGGAATAGGGCTTTGGGGAATACGAATTCCTTTTGCTTTATTATTAACAAAATATTTTAATCTTAGTATTATAGCTATTTGGGTTGTTATTTGCGTAGATCAAACATTTCGATTTATTTTAAGTTATATTTTATATAAACGTAAAGGAATTTTTATATAGGGTTGTTTATATGAATCTAAGAGTTATTTTTATAAATTCGATATGTAAATAATATTAAAGAAGCTAGGTAAAAGAAATCTTTTATCTGGTTTCTTTTTTTATGGATGCAAAGATGAGGAAAAAGAGGTATAATGAGAAGCAGTTTGTAATACTATAAAATGTACATAGAAAAAAGATAAAAAGATAATGAGGTTCATATATGAAAAAAACAGCTTTTATTTTAATGATGATTACAATTTTATCTAAGGTTTTTGGATTTGTTAGAGATATTACTCTTTCTTATTTTTATGGAACAACGAATATTAGTGATGCTTATTTGATTTCTCAAACTATTCCTACAGCCATTTTTGGTTTTATTGGCGCAGGTATTACGACAGGATATATCCCTATGTATACTAGTATTGAAAAAATGAAAGGATCCGAAGAAGGAAATCGTTATACCAATAATTTAATTCATATTTTAATTGTCTTATGTACAGTCATTGTTGTATTTGGTTTTATTTTTACTGAACCATTGGTCAAGCTATTCGCTTCTGGTTTTGAAGGTGAAACATTACAGATGGCGGTTCGGTTTACTAAAATAAATTTAGTAGGTATTTATTTTACTGGATTAATTAGTGTTTTCACAGGATTTCTGCAATTTAAGGGTAATTATGTAGTGCCAGCTTTGATTGGATTTCCGATGAATATTTTTGTTATTGTTTCTATTTATTTAAGTACGTATAGGGATATCAATGTTTTGGTCATAGGTACGGTATTAGGAACAATATTTCAGTTTCTTTTATTATATCCTTTTGCACGTAAAAAGGGATATCGATATCGTTGGATTTTTGATATAAAAGATCCTTATATTGTTAAAATGGCTTATATTGCTTTACCGATTATTATAGGTGTATCTGTCAATCAAATTAATGTATTAGTAGATCGAACATTGGCTTCTTCTATTATAGAAGGAGGAATTACAGCTCTTGATTATGCAAGTAAATTAAATGGTTTTATTCAAGGGATTTTTGTTTTGTCTATTTCTACTGCGATGTATCCATTGATTTCTAGAATGGGTGCAGAAAGAAATACAGATGGTTTTAAGAAAACAGTGTCGGAAGCGATTAGTATTGTTAATTTATTAGTCATTCCTGCTACAATTGGTGCCATGGTTTTTGC
>JAAYSE010000021.1 GCA_012524135.1 Candidatus Epulonipiscium sp.
GTTTTGAAAAAAGTATTTAAATTTTTCAATTGAAAAAAGTTAGATATAGATATATAATAAAAGTATTTTCTATGTAGTATTGTAAAGAGTATTAAAAAATTCAAGGTCTTTTTAAAATAGAGTGTTTATAAAAATAAAATAAGAGAATACTTTTGTAGAATTATAAATATCAGTTTATGTCTTAAATATTCAATTGTAAGATTGTAAAAAACAAAAATAGAGTGGATTTTAAAAATTATAAAAACTTATAAAACAAAAAACTAAAAAAGGAGATAAATAATATGGCAATTCAAATTTTTATAGCAGGAGATTCTACAGCGTCTAATTATCCACCAGATCAAGCACCTAGAATGGGATGGGCACAAGTGTTGCAAAATTTTTTTACTTCAGAGGTAGTTGTTAAAAATCATGCTGCTTCTGGTAGAAGTTCAAAAAGTTTTATTACAGAAGGACGTTTAGATGTGATTTTAGAAAATATTAAAGAGAATGATTATTTCTTTATTCAGTTTGGACATAATGATGAAAAGCCTGATAAAGAAAGAAGTACAGAACCTTATACCACATATAAAGAATGTTTGACTCAATATATTAACGGAGCTAGAAAAAAAGGAGCTATTCCAATACTCCTTACATCAATTAATAGACGAAGTTTTACTAAGAATGGTAAAATTCAATCTACACATGGGGATTATCCAAAAGCGATGAAAGAACTTGCAAAAGAATTAAACGTACCAATTATTGATATGACAGAAAAAACGAAGACATTCTTTGAAGAACTTGGAGAAGAAAAAACGAAGAAAATTTTCTTATGGTTAAAACCTGGTGAACATCCTAATTATCCAGAAGGAGTAGAAGATAATACCCATCTTCATGAGCAAGGTGCTATAGCAATAGCAAAATTAGTATTAGAGGGAATTAAAGAAAATAAACTTCCTATTGGAAGTTTTATAAAAAATAATAATAGGTGATGAAAAATGTCACAGGTTAAAACAAATGTGATGCGTATTTTAGATACTAAAAAAATTTCATATACAATTATGAATTATGATGCAAAAGATGGACAAATAGACGGTATATCTGTTGCCAAGAAAATTGGTAAAGAACAGGAATTTGTATATAAAACATTAGTTACTCAGTCTAAAGATAAGACTATTTTTGTTTTTGTTATTCCAGTAGCAGAAGAATTGGATTTAAAAAAAGCAGCAAAAGTACTTGGAGAGAAAAAGATTGAAATGATAGCAGTTCATGATATAGAGAAATATACAGGATATATAAGAGGAGGTTGTTCTCCTATAGGAATGAAGAAAGCTTACAAAACAGTTATTGATAAGAGTGCTCTACAGAAGAAGTGGATTGTTATAAGTGGTGGTAAAAGAGGAATTCAGATTGAATTATCTGTAGATGATCTTCAAAAAATTACAGAAGCTTCATTAGAAGAAATAATTAAATAAAAATACAAAAACACCTAATTTTTAAGAATTAGGTGTTTTTGTTTTATAAAGGAGTAGGCAAATATTGAATATTAAATAAATAATAATTATTATTAAATAGTATTGACAATATTAATCAATATCGTTATAATATAAAATATAGATAATATAAATTCGTTTACTAATTATTTTTAATGAATTTATTTAGTTACTAATATAATACAATATGGAGGCGATAATATGGAACAACAAAACAAATTACCTTTATTAGGAGACAAATTTCCATCTATGGAAGTAGTTACAACTCATGGGACAAAAAAATTACCTGAAGATTATACGGGAAAATGGTTTGTACTTTTTAGTCATCCAGGAGATTTTACTCCTGTATGTACAACCGAGTTTGTTAGCTTTGCAAAAAAAGCAGATGAATTTAAGGCTATCAATACAGAATTAATAGGTCTATCCGTTGACCAAGTATTTTCTCATATTAAATGGGTGGAATGGATTAATGAAAAAACAGATGTAAAAGTTCCTTTTCCAGTTATTGCCGATGAATTAGGAAGAGTGGCTACTCAATTGGGAATGTTACACAAAAGTAAAGGAACGAATACAGTTCGAGCAGTATTTATTGTAGATGATCAAGGTATTTTACGTTTAATGATGTATTATCCTCAAGAAGTAGGAAGAAATGTAGATGAAATATTGCGAGCTGTGAAAGCACTTCAAACAGCAGATACTAATAAGGTTGCTATACCAGAAAACTGGCCTAACAATCCTTTGATTGGAGATAACGTTATTATTCCTCCAGCAGCTACAGAAGAATTAGCAAATGAAAGATTAAAAAAATCAACAGATGGAGATTTTGAATGCCTTGATTGGTGGTTTTGTTATAAAAATTTATAAAATAGTGTTAAATCATTAGTGAGGATTGAATTCTGTATTCTACAGAATTCAATCCTTTTACCTTTATATAAATGATTTAAAAAACTTTTTATATAAAATTTAGGAAGGATTTAAAAATTAGATTTCTTTTTTATCATGTATATAATAAAGAAGGATAGTATGTTGAATATGTTTAATTTATATAGTAAAATAGAAAAAACAGAAAAATCACTCATATAAAAGAAAGTAGGAGAGAAACATGCGAATTGAAACAAAATGTATACATAAGGGTTACGAACCTAAAAATGGAGAACCAAGAGCGTTACCTATTTATCAAAGTACTACCTATACATATGATTCAACAGAACATATAGGAAAGTTATTCGATCTTACCGCTGAAGGACATATGTATTCACGTATTTCGAATCCAACAGTAGGAGCAGTAGAAGAAAAGATTGCGGCATTAGAAGGTGGGGTAGGTGCACTGTGTACTACTTCTGGGCAAGCCGCTTCTTTAATAAGTATTCTTACTATTATGAAAGCAGGAGATCATCTTATTAGTGCATCCACTATTTATGGAGGAACGATTAATCTACTAGGGGTTACATTAAAAAGATTGGGGATTGAATGTACTTTTATTGATCCGGATGCATCAGAAGAAGAAATACAAAAAGCTTTTCAAGGAAATACAAAATTGATTTTTGGAGAAACCATTGCAAATCCAGCTATTTCTGTATTAGATATTGAAAAATTTGCTCGAATAGCTCATAAAAACAATGTACCTTTAATTATTGATAATACTTTTGCGACACCTATTCTTTGTCGTCCCATTGAATTTGGAGCAGATATTGTCATTCATTCAACAACAAAATATATGGATGGTCATGCTGTACAAGTAGGAGGAGTTATTGTTGATAGTGGTAATTTTGATTGGACGAATGGTAAGTTTCCAGAGTTTACAGAACCGGATGAATCTTATCATGGAGTGATTTATACAAAACAATTTGGAAAAGCAGCTTATATTACAAAAGCACGGGTACAATTAATGCGTGATTTAGGAGCATATCCAGCAGCTCATGCCGCTTTTCTTTTAAATTTAGGATTAGAAACGCTTGCAGTACGAATGGAGAGACATTCTTTGAATGCAGAAAAAGCAGCAGAATTTTTACAACAATCGGATAAAGTAGAATTTGTGAACTATCCTTCTTTAAAAGGAAATCCTTATTATGCGCTTAGTAAAAAATATTTACCATTAGGATCTAGTGGAGTTATTTCTTTTTCTATGAAAGGAGGTAGAGAAGCTGCTGTTAAATTTATGGATTCATTAAAATTAGCATCTACAGTTGTGCATGTGGCAGATATTCGAACTTGTGTACTTCATCCTGCTAGCTCTACCCATAGGCAGTTGACAGATAGTCAATTAATAGCAGCTGGAATTACGCCAGGACTTATTCGTTTATCTGTAGGACTTGAAAATATTGATGATATTTTAGAAGATCTTCAACAAGCGATGGAAAATATTGAATAGAAATAAAATAAGATGAATAGGATTATGAAAGTATTTATATTCTACGATTTATAAGTAGAATTTTTATCAAGATCTATTTTATAGTTCCAAGATTTTATTAAATTCTTGGTTATACATAAAATAGATCTTTTTTTACATA
>JAAYSE010000022.1 GCA_012524135.1 Candidatus Epulonipiscium sp.
ATGAAAACTTTGAGATTACAGAAAATGAAGATAAAACAGTGACTCTTAGAAGTTCTAATGACAAGGGGAAAATATCTAGTACCTCAGAGGGAATTGCGTATTATTTTAAAGAGTTACCCAAGGATGTTAATTTTGAATTTACGACTACAGCATATGTTTATTCATTTAAAAGGAATGACCAAGTATCCTTTGGGATAATGCTAAGAAATGGTATTTTAAATAATGAATCTCAATCAGCTTATACAGATAATTATATTGCAGTGGGACCTATTAGAATCACGAAAGAACCCGCTCAAAAAGCTTTTTATAAGGTTGGTACAGAGGCATATCAAAAAATTAATATGAATACTAAAATAGAACCTATGCCAGGAGATCAAATGGATATAAGTATTAAAAAATCAGGAGATATTTATACTCTGAAATATGGGAATGAAGAAGAAATTTTAGATGCTAGTGAGCTAGAGTTATTTACAAATGAAAATTTGTATGTAGGTTTATTTACAGCAAGAAATGCTACTATTATTTATAAAAATACGAATTTGAAAATAGAAGGAGAAGTAGATTTAGGAGATTGGAATTTTAAGTTTTTTGGAGGGAATACAGGGGAAGAAAAAAATCCCAACCCTATTATAAATGCCGATGATTCTATTACATTAAAGGCTATAAATGGTGGTAAAATAGCTAGTAATGATGAAGGAATATCTTTCTTTTATAAGGAATTGCCTGTTGATGCAAATTTTTCAATTACTACAACAGCAACGGTACATCGATTCCCAGGAGATCATAATCAACAATCGTTTGGTTTAATGTTGAAAGATGTCCTTGGAGAAGGAAGTAAAAAACAAAGTTCTAATTATGTAGCAGTAGGTGCTTTAGATAAGGTAATGAAACCTTTTTATAAAAAAGATAATCAAACAAAAGGAGATGCTTTTGCAGTAACAAATCCGCAAGCAGGAGAAGTATATCAACTTAAAATTAAAAAAGCAGGGAATACTTATGTATTAACATGTAATGAAGAAAGTGAAACGATTACAATAGAAGATGTATTTACCGACAATATTTTTGCGGGTTTATATGTAGCTAGGGAAGCCGATGTTACCTTTAGTGATTTTGATATTCAAGTAGACGCTAGAACAGTATCTACTCTTCGAGTTGATACTACTCAAATGCAAACAAAATACTTACAATATGAAGATTTAAATATATCGGGTTTAAAAGTTACAGCTATTTATTCGGATGGTACAGAAGAAGTACTTACGGAAGATGATTATATTGTAACAGGTTTTGATAGTAGCGAGGTAGGAACCAATACGATTAAAATTAATTATAATGGTGCTGTAGTTCCAGTGGACCTTACAATTCAAGCATTGTCTTGTACTTCCTTAGATATTAAATACTTACCAATAAAAACAGAGTACTATATGGGTGATACTTTTGATGTTCAAGGATTTGTAGTGGTAGGAACGTATAATGATGGATATCTAGTAAAGGAATTAACAAATGATCTTTATAAATTTTATTTAGGTGAAGAACAAATAACAGAAGATACTATCTTTACGGAATCGGGCAGTAAGGAGATTACAGTAAAATCAGTAGAAACACCGAAAACAAGGAATACCTTTATGATAGAAGTGAAAAATGCTGAATTACTATCATTAGAAATTCGTAAAAATCCAAGTAAAATGACGTATTTTATTGATGATCCGTTTGATCCTACAGGAATGAGTGTATATGCTAAATATAGTGATAATACAGAAGTACGTTTAATGAAT
>JAAYSE010000149.1 GCA_012524135.1 Candidatus Epulonipiscium sp.
ATGGAAATTATTATGATCCACTTGAAAAAGATATGGATAATGATGGTATTCCAGATAGGTATGACAATGATTTTAGGAGCAGCAACTATTTTGAATCTACCTATGATGTAGATGGTCTAAAAAAAGACGATAAGGAGTCTACACTCGGAAAACTTGAAAAGTATAAGGCAAAGGTTAGAGAGGAATTTAGTCTAGCACAGGAAGATATAGACAAGGAAAAGGATAAGGGGGCAAGATAATATAAGACTTTGATTTTGATTAATTCTATGAATTTATTAAAATCAAAGTTTACAGGGGTTATTAGGGGGTGTAGCCCCCTAATGATTTTTAAGAGATAAAAATAAATTTTTGAAACATTATTATGGAGATTTGAAGGAGGAATATTATGCTTAATGAAAAAAATAAGTTGTTGGAATACTTTGGTCTTAATAGCTATAGCGAAATAGTGACCTATATGATGGAAAATCCAGAGGATGAAAAGGTTAAGGAAATAAAGGAATTATTTGAAATCTATTCTACAGACCTTGATTGGGAGGTTGATAGAAATGAAAAATAACTTATATAAAGAATTTAATTGTAATAGTAAGGAAGAACTTTATGAGAAAATAAAAAGACAGGATAATGATATAAAACCACTTTTGGAATTTTTAGATTATGCTAGAGCCAATATTAAAAACAATAAAAAAGCAATAGATGGTCCCGATGTCTTTGTAGACTATGTAAAGTCAACAACTTTACCTACCAAAGATACTGGGACTATTATTTTTGTAAATACAAAAAATCATCCTGTCCATTTAAAAAGAACTAGACTAAGTTGGAAAAATAGCATAAAGGAGGCTCTAAAAGAAGGTTTATTAGCAGGTGCAAACAGGGTGTTTATTGCCTTTTCTAATGAAACGCCCTATGAAAGAATGGAAGAAACTAAGGATTACTTTGAAAAAATAGGAATGAAAGTTATAGATACAATTGGCTATGGCAAGGAAGATAATAGTTTCTTGTCCAGGATGGCAGGAAAAATCTACTATCCATCTATATCCTATGTGTTGGCAAATGACTCTGAGACTGAGTACAAAGAAAAAGACTATAGTCAAGAAGGAAAATATGAGGATTTTGCAAGCTATTTTGCTAGTAATGAGTTAATAAATCTTAATGTAATAGATAATGTCGAGGAGATAAAGGAATTATTGAAGATTGGCTTTCAACATCACCAGCAAGAAGTTTTTGGAATGTTAATTTATAATAGTGACGAAAAAATAATTGGAGCTGAGGAACTTTTTAAGGGTTCAACAGATTCTTCTATAGTGGATTTAAAAATAATGGCAAGGTCTTTGTTTGACTATCAAGATGTAAAGGGATTTGCAGTCTTTCATAACCACCCTAGTGGCAATCCTACTCCAAGTAAAGAGGACATAGCAATGACACAAAGATTAGAAAATATGACTGAAATATTTGAAATAGAGCTGCTGGATCATTTTATAGTAGGTAAGGAGAAAACCCTGTCTTTTTCACAGGATGTTACTGGCTTTAAAAGTCATAATTTAAGCTATCAAGACAAGATAGAAGGGGTATCTATAGTTAAGGAAACTCATGATAGCTACTCGGAGAATCATCTCCATAAAAAAGAAGGTTCAATAATTGATACAATCAATAAAATGATAGATGAGGACTATGAAGGCTTTGTTAAGGCTCTGATTACCATAGAAAATGGTATAGAAGATCCAAAAATATTGGATGAGTTATATGAAAAATTTATGCAAAATGATGGAGTAAATCTAATTAACGACTACTTTGATGAACTTATATATGACCTAGAGTATGATATTACAAGGGGTAGTGAAAAGGATATAGAATCAACCCAAATACCAAGTAAGGAAAAAGAGCTTTTTAGCAAAATAGATGACTTTGTAGAGGCTTATACAGACTTATCCAATGCTATGTATGATATAAATTATGACTTTGCAGAAGCTTTCCCACTAGAGAAATCTTTCCACGATATTGATTTTATAAACTGGGCTGAAGCAAGCAAGAAAAATATATCTAAAGAGAGTAAAGAGAAAAATCTAGGAAAAACAAATGACATAAAAGATAAAAATGACAATAAAAAAGAGTCTACTATTGAAAAACTTAATAAGCTGAAAGATAAAGTAGCAAAGGACAGTGGGGATAAGCTACAAGAAAAGTTAGGGGATAAGAAGAAGGATAGGGAAATATAGGTACAGTAGCACCAGCGACTACTGGATATGGGCAGGCTTCGGCCTGCTTTTTTTAATTTCAAGAAATTAGGGAAAAATAATCATTTACAATATGAACATGCTGTGTTATTATAGTTGGTGTTCATATATTGAATAGAGAATATTAAGGAGAGTATGATTATGAAATTTTTCAGTCCTTCCGCTGAACTTAAAGAACTAAAACTACTAGAATTCATTGAAGCAAAACCTAAGACATCACAACATGAAATAGCTAGAGTAATTGGAAGTGCAGCTTCTATGGTCAATGTTTATATGGACAAGTTTGAAGAACAAGGTTACTTAGTTAGAGATTATCAATCTTTAAAGGTAGTCCATTACAACATTACTCCTGAAGGTATAAAAAGGAAAAACTATCTATCAATAACCTATTATCATGAACTATTATCCTTATACCGTTTAGCAGAAAGAAACATTGAAAAGTTCTTAGAAAAGCTAGAGGAAAAAGGTTATAAAAATATTTTATTCTATGGAGCAGGTGAAGTAGCAGAAACAATACTTGCCATAGTAAAGGATAGGCAAGATAAACCTCTTAAAGTTCTCGCTCTTATAGATGATAGTAAAGAGAAAATAAATGATGAAGTACTAGGCTATAAGGTTATTTCTAAAGACCAGATTAAGGACTATGAACATGATGGAATTGTTATAACATCCTATACATTTGAAGATGAGATAAAGAAAAAACTAGAAAAGATTGACTACCCTAAAGACAAGGTGGAATTATTCTTTTCTGGCATGCAAGGAGTGTAAATGATGAAATTAAAAGATTTACTAAAAAAATTAGATGATAGCAGTTTAGTGTTTATAAATGGAGAGGCAATTGAAAATCATATAGATAATAACTTATTGGAAAAAGAAATTATTAAAATTGATATAAAAATAGATGAAGATAAAAAAGATGACTTGGAGAGTCTAGGATATAGTTTTGAAGTTGGAGTGTGATTTACTTGTATATTAAACTTAAAAGAATAATTGACTTTATACTTTCTCTTATGGGGTTAATAGTATTATCACCAATATTTTTAATACTGATTATAGCTATAAAACTAGACTCAACAGGGCCTATCTTTTTCAAGCAAAAAAGAGTAGGTATACATAAGACCCATTTTAACATATTAAAGTTTAGAACAATGAGGATAGATACACCTAAAGATACACCAACCCACCTACTAGAAAATCCAGAACAATGGATCACCAAGGTAGGTAATTTTTTGAGAAAGACAAGCCTAGATGAACTACCACAGATTATAAATATCTTAAAGGGTGAAATGGCCATAGTAGGTCCAAGGCCTGCCCTTTGGAACCAGTATGACCTTATAGAAGAAAGAAACAAGTATGGTGCTAATGATATACTACCTGGGTTAACAGGCTGGGCCCAGATTAATGGTAGGGACACCATTGAGATAGAGGATAAGGCTAGATATGATGGCTATTATACTGAAAATATAGGATTAGCTTTAGATCTAAAATGCTTCTTTGGAACCATAACATCGGTATTAAAAAGAGATGGAGTCCTTGAAGGCGGTACAGGCAAGAAGGATAAGGAGAGTACTTTATAATGAAAAGAATACTTATTACAGGGAGAAATTCTTACATAGGAACTAAATTCATAGAGTGGTTATCACAATATCCAGGAAAATATAAAGTGGACAATGTATCACTTAGGAATGATTCTTGGAAAGATAAGGACTTTTCAAATTATGATACTATCCTTCATCTAGCAGGCATAGCCCATGTGTCAACAGATCCAAAGATGGAAGAAGAGTATTATAAGGTAAATAGAGATTTAACAATAGAAGTAGCTAAAAAATCTAAAGAAGATGGAGTAAGTCAATTCATATTTATGAGTTCCATTATTGTATATGGTGATGGAAGTGCAAAGGAAAGAGTAATAGATAGAAACACAATTCCCAAGCCTAGTAATTTTTATGGAAATAGTAAGCTTCAAGCTGAAGAAGGAATAAAGAAATTAGAGACAAATGATTTTAAAATAGCCATCATAAGGCCACCTATGATATATGGGAAAGATTCAAAGGGCAATTACCCCAGACTAGCAAAACTAGCAAAACTAACACCAATCTTTCCTGATTTTGATAATCAAAGGTCTATGCTACATATAGATAATTTATGTGAGTTTATAAGACTCATGATAGATAATGAAGAAAGTGGACTTTTCTTTCCACAGAATAGAGAATATGTAAAGACTAGCTATATGGTTAAAATAATAGGACAAGTTCATGGAAAGAAAGTTATTTTAGTTAGATGGATAAATTGGTTAATAAAGATGATGTTTAACATAGGACCAGTAAATAAGGTCTTTGGTAATTTGGTATATGATAAGGAAATGAGTATATATGAAAAGGATAGTTACCAGATAAGGGATTTTGAAGAAAGTATAAGATTGACGGAATTGGAGAGTAAATAATGGAAACAAACTATAGTGTACTAATGTCAGTTTATAAGAAAGAAAAACCAGAATATTTCATAGAAAGTATTGAAAGTATGTTGAAACAAACAGTAAAACCAGAACAAATTGTTATTGTTAAAGATGGGCCATTAACAGAAAAGCTAGATAATGTAGTTGATAA
Organism: Candidatus Epulonipiscium sp.; assembly: GCA_012524135.1. GTDB lineage: Bacteria > Bacillota > Clostridia > Lachnospirales > JAAYNZ01 > JAAYNZ01. The sequence goes on from JAAYSE010000149.1 coordinate 4,838, forward strand.
ATATAAGGAACTATTTCCTAATATATTTACAGTTGTTCCATTAGATAAAAACTTAGGCTTAGGTTTAGCTCTAAATGAAGGTCTAAAAAAATGTAGAAATGAGTTAGTTGCAAGGATGGATACGGATGATATTTCATTAGAAAGAAGATGTGAACTTCAACTTAGTGAATTTACTAAAGATACTAAATTGAGTATATGTGGTACTATGATAGATGAATTTTTTAATACTCCAGATAATATTGTTACGTCTCGAATAGTACCAGAAAATCATGATGAAATTTTAAAATTTAGTAGAAGAAGAAGTCCCTTTAATCATGTTACTGTTATGTTCAAAAAAGAAGATGTATTATCAACAGATGGTGGATATAGGGATATTCTTAGGAAAGAAGATATAGATTTATTTATAAGAATGTTAACTCGAGGATTTAAAGGAAAAAACATTAATCAATCATTAGTGTTGGTTAGGTCTGATGAGGGATACTATAGAAGAAGGAAATCTTGGTTAAATTGCAAAGGATATATAAAAGCAATATATGAGTCATGGAAGCTTGGACATTCAAAAACAGTAGATTTATTATTTGTGGTATTGACACAGATGGGTATGTTTTTAGCACCAGTATGGTTATTAAAAACTGTATCTGATAAATTTTTGCGTACGAAGAAAAACTAGTGATTTGATGTTAGTATATGAAATGGATAAAAATAAGTATAAATTGATATTTAAGGAAGTAGATGTAGATGCAAGATTTAAGAAAATTACATAATAAAATATTAGATATAGTTTGTTATTTTGATGAGATTTGTAAAAAAAATAATATTGAATATTATCTTGAAGGAGGCGCTGCACTGGGTGCTTACAGACATAGTGGTTTTATACCTTGGGATGATGATCTTGATGTTTTTATGACTTATGATAACTATATGAATTTTATAAGTGCAATAAAGAAAGAAATAGATAAAGAAAAATTCTATTTTCAAGAAGAAAATACGATAGAGTGGCCTATGTATTATTCTAAACTACGTTTAAATAATACAACATATTTGGAAGAGCAATCTAACAATACAATGCATAAAGGGATTTACATAGATATATTTTGCTTAAATAAAGCATCTAAAAATAAAATAAATAGATATTATCAATATTTTATATCGAAAGTTGTCACAGCAAAAACACTATTTCTTAGAGGTTATACTACAAAGAATAAAATAAAAAAAATATTTTTAATTACGGTAAATACTGTAGTAAACAAAAAAATGTTAGTAAAATTAGTGGAGTATTTACAAAAATATAACTATGTTGAGACTAACTATTATGGACATTTATTTGGCGGCGACTCATTCAAATCAGCCTTTTTCCCAGAAGATGTATTAGGAAGGCCACAATATGTAGCGTTTGAAAATATTAAATTACCTGTACCTGAGAATATAGAAGAGTATTTATTTATAAGATTTGGGGAAGATTTCATGGAAATTCCTGATTATAGCAAGATGAAAAATCAAAGAAAACATGTTATTTTCTTTGATACAGAGAATGATTATAGTATTTATGATGAACTAGAGAAATAAATTATAAATACAGGAAGGAGATATATATGCAGAAAATATCAATTATTATCCCATGTTTTAACTCTTTTAAGATGATGGATAAATGTTTTAATTCTTTATTAAAACAAACATATAAGAATTTTGAGATAATTATAGTTGATGATAGCTCAACTGATGATTCATATAAAAGCCTAAAGAAATATGCAAAAATCTCTCCCTTAGATATAAAATTGCTGAAGACAGACAAAAATAGTGGGCCAGGGCCATCAAGAAATCTTGCATTAGAAAATGTAGAAGGAGATTACATAACCTTTTTAGATAGTGATGATTGGATTGAATCAAATTGTTTAGAAAAACTAATTGATATTTTCAAAAAAGATAGTGAGATAGATGGTATATTTTTTGATTACTATATGGAAAAGGAAGGGAAATCAGTATATAAAAATATGGTTCAACATAACATTACAGGTACTATAAGCAAAAGAGATGCATTGATTTTTTCAAAGGGATCTACATGGGGGAAAATATACAAGGCTAAAATAATAAGAGAAAATGGAATTAGGTTTCCAGATATTAGAAGGAATGAAGACATGCCTTTTAATAAAATAGCCACGTCAAAGTGTGAAAAAATCTATTATTTAAAAGAAGGATTATACCATTATATTATTCACAAGAAATCGTTGATGCATAATAAAACATATCATACAGAAGAAAATGCAATAAAGGCATTTGAAGTAATATATAAAGAATTATCTGAGAAATATCCCTTTGAAGTAGAAGCTATTTTTATACTACAATTATTATATGCAACCGTATTAAGAATGGCAATGCTTAGTAAATCAAATGCAGAAATTAAGGCTCATATTGATAAGTATGAGGAATTATATCCAAATTGGGAAGACAATGAAATCATAAAATTATATAGTAAACATGTTAAAATAGTACTTTTCTTGATAAAGCATAAATGTATTTATACAATAAAGATAATAGGGAGATTAAGGAAATTAATAGAAAGAAGGTAGCTGATGATATTTTTAAGGAAGGATAAATATGATTAATTTAAAAAAAATATGGTTCATTGTATACATTTTTTTGGCTATTTTTCAACCTCCTATTATACCTTTTCCATTAATATATATAGTAGGAATTATAACTATTTTTTTGCTTTTATTAAAAAATAGAGGATATATAAAGGTGAATATATTAAGAAAAAGTAGCATGTTATATATTTTAAAATTCTTTATAGCAATGGTTATGTATATAATTGTAATTTCATTTGTAGATGTTTTAATATTAAAAAATGATTTAATATTAACGATAAGAATGAAGACAATAAGTCAACTACTTATTTTGTCTACTATACAGTTTATCAATATATATTATATTATAACTATGTCAAAAGAACTTAAATATGATTTAGATGACGTATTTTTAGCAGTTATTTATGCAGGAATATTACAAAGTATGGCTTCAATACTTGCCTATTTAATACCACCAGTTAGAAATATATTTTTACAATTTGCTGGTAATGTTTATAGTAACCCTTATGTTTATGAAAGAAGAGCCTATGGTTTTAGTTCGACATTATTAGATACTTTCGGTTATGGAATGGGATTAATTGCAGGATATGTAGTCTTATTGTCCCCTAAAACCAAATTTAAAAATATAGTAATTATATCACTTCTTACTTTTTCAATTTTTGTTAATTCAAGAACAGGAATAGTAGTGCTTGCCATAGCTATAGTTTTAAAACTTCTCAAGAGCAAGAGAATAAGGAATACTGCGTTTAAAGTTGTATTATTTTTGCCAGTAATTTATCTAATAACAAAGAAATTTATTCCTATTATATTATTACCGTTTTTGAATTCTAATAGCGTGACCACAAAATGGGTTGCAAGAAGTGTGATGGGATTACATGAATTAATATTTAATTTTAGAGGTATAGAGTCAATAGAAAATGCAACTTTTTTAAGCCATTTTAATGTTTTGCCAACAGATAAATTTACGATGCTATTTGGAAGCGGTCATATAGTATATGGGACAAGAAACTTATTAGGATTTGCAACAGATGTTGGATACATTAATACTATATGGACTTATGGTATATTTGGTTTGGCGTTATTTACGCTAAAGTTTATTAGACTTTTCAATAAAGCGCTAAGAAGTAATAGAGATGTTGACTATAGATTTGTAACGATTTTCAATATGGTAGCATATTTTGTGGTTCAATTAAAAGCAATATTAATAGGATATAATCCAGGTATTTTTATAACATACTTAATTACATTTTCGATATTGTATTATAGTAAAAGTGAAATATTAGAATCAAAAATTAGATCAAAAGAGAGTATAACGGAGGGAGAATATGGATGTACTTATTAGCGTTGTAATTCCTGTTTATAAAGTTGAAGAATATTTAAATAGGTGTGTAACCTCGGTGTTAAATCAAACATATAGCAATATAGAAGTAATACTTGTAAATGATGGATCGCCAGATAACTGTGGAAAAATGTGCGATGAATTTGCAGAAAAAGACAAAAGAGTAACGGTTATACATAAAGAAAATGGTGGATTATCAAGTGCGAGAAATGCAGGTATAGAAATTGCAAAAGGAGAATATCTTTCTTTTTTAGACAGTGATGATTGGGTTGAAGTAACATTTATTGAAAAAGCATTAAAGTTATTAGTCGAATCTAAAGCGGATATTGCTATTACAAATTATATGAAGATTTATAACGAGAGAGAAAAAATAAATAATGATAAAATAGAAAAATATGAATTCAGTAATTTAGAAGCTTTGAATGCTTTAGCAGGAAAATTTAATACGCAAATAACTACTGCATGGGGAAAAATTTACCATAGGGATATATTTGATAAAATAAGATATCCAATAGGAAAGATACATGAAGATGAGTTTGTAATACACCATATCCTCAATAAGGCGGATAAAGTAGTGCTGACTACAGAAAAGTTGCTTTATTATTGGCAAAGAAAAGATAGTATAACTGGTTCAGGATTTAAGCTGAAAAATAAATTGCACGTAATAGAGGCTCTAAAGGATAGAATTGACTTATTAAATGAACTAAATTTAGAAAAAGCTATAGAACAAACTTATAGAAGCATTTTTATAAATTATAGGCAAATATATGAGCATAGAGATAATTTGGACAATAAAGATGAAATTATTCAAGATTTTAAGGCTTTAAAAACAGACTTAAGAAAAGGTAAATATGATTTGAAGTTTAAAGTTGCTTATGAGCTATATTATTTATTTCCAAGTTTGATGAAGAAAGTATTTGATACTTATATTGATAAAAGTAAGCAATAATGGGGGATATTGTGTTTATGAAAAAAAAATTAAAAAAAGTCATACCAAATAACATGAAGAAGTATTTAATAAATTTATATAATGAAATATATTATTGGCCAACCATCAAATGTTTAAAAAAAGTGAATACTGAAAAAAGAATTATTTTAATTGGAACTCCTGAACACGGAAATTTAGGAGATCATTTAATTGCAAAAGGTGAATTGGAATATTTTAATAGAAACTTTAATGATTATAAAATTATAGAAATTACTGGAGGAAACTATAGACATAATAATAACAAGCTATTAAACTTAATAAAAAAAGATGACATTATAGCTATAACTGGAGGGGGATTTCTAGGAAGCCTCTGGATAAAAGAGGAGGAAATGGTAAGGGATGTTATTGAAAAATTTCCTGAAAACAAAATTATAATTTTTCCATCAACTATTTATTTTGAAAAAAGTACTTATGGAAATACAGAATTTAACAAATCGAGAGAAATATATAGAAAGCATAAAGATTTAAAAATATGTGTACGTGATGCTAATTCAATTAATATGGCAAAGATATTACTAGATGGAAATGAAGATACAGAAAAGGTTATATTTACTCCAGATATAGCTTTATATTTAGATAATTATGAGAGTAACCACATTAGAGAGCATGTAACATTTTGCTTAAGAGAAGACAAGGAAAAAATACTATCTACTCAAATAGAAAATTCTTTAAAGAAATCAGTAGTAAACAAAGGGTATAGTATAAAAACAATTAGTACTGTAATTCCGAAAAAAGTTAGGATTGAAGATAGAGAAAAAGAATTAGACGAATTAATATTGGAGTTTCAAACTTCAAAATTGGTTATAACAGATAGACTACATGGAATGATTTTTGCTGCGATAACAGGAACGCCTTGTATTGCATTAGATAATAAAAGTGGCAAGGTTAAAGGTGTTTATGAATGGATTAAAGATTTGGAATATATAGTTTTTTTAGAAGATACTGACGATATATCTGCAACTATCGATAATTTACTTAAGATGGAAAATATTAAATTTGATAATAGCGGTTATATTCAAAGATTTAATAAGATATCTGAATTGACGAATAGGGAATCAATAAATAAAAAATAAGGAGAAAAATGACATGGATAAGTTGAAAAGATTTATAGATTGTTATATTGAAACAGAAACATGTAATTTAAGGTGCGACTATTGTTATATTACCCAACAAAGAAAATTTAACAACAAAGTGGTAAAATTTGATAGACCTATTCTAGAAATAAGAAAGGCTTTATCTAAGGAAAGACTAGGAGGTACTTGTTTAATAAATTTATGTGCTGGTGGTGAAACGCTGATTTCAAGAGATATAATTGATGTAGTTGAAGAACTATTAAAAGAAGGTCACTATATAATGATAGTGACTAATGGTACATTAACTAAGCGTTTTAGAGAAATAGCTAAGTTTGAGCAGGAACTATTAAATAGATTATTTTTTAAATTCTCATTTCATTATTTAGAACTAAAAAGATTAGATAAATTAAATGATTTTTTTGAAAATGTAAAGAAAATGAGAGATGCTGGTGCATCTTTTACAATTGAAATTACACCTAGTGATGAATTGATTCCATATATCAAGGAAATAAAAAAAGTTTGTTTAGAGGAAGTAGGAGCATTATGCCATATTACTATAGCGAGAGATGATAGAACGAAAAACATTGATGTTTTATCTAAATATAAATTTGATAAATATGTTGAAATTTGGAAAGAATTTGAATCCCCCTTATTTAATTTTAAATCATCTATCTATCAGGAACAAAGAAATGAATATTGTTATGCTGGCGATTGGAGTTTATATTTGAACTTAAGTAATGGAACTTTAAGACAATGCTATGGTGGTTATATAATTGATAATATATACAACAATATAAATAAGCCACTGAAATTTCATGCAATTGGGCATCATTGTGCTTTGCCATATTGTTATAACGGGCATGCTTTTTTAACATTAGGTACCATACCAGAATTAGACACACCTACTTACAATGAAATGAGAGATAGAACTTGTGTTAATGGCGAACATTGGGTTAGACCCCAAATGAAAGAGATAATGTCTCAAAAGTTAGCAGATAACAATGAACAATACAGTAAATCTAAAAAAGAAAAAATTAATAGACAAAGGGTAATTGTAAATTTAACTTCAAATAAAACAAAAATAATTGGAAAGTTAAAGAAAATAATAAAATGATTATTATTACTATATAAAAAATAGCAAGGAAAGATAAAGATGACAGGCACAAAACAAATTGTAAAAAACATGATAATTATTATACTAATGGGCTTAATTGGTAAAATGTTAGGGTTTATACGCGAGATATTGATAGGACAAAAATTTGGTGCAAGCTTAGAAATGGATGCCTTCTTAATATCTCTATCAGCTGTATTATTATTCTCACAGCTGATAACAAAATCTTTAAATACTACAATTGTTCCTATTTTGTCAGAAATAGAAAAAAAAGAAGGGAGAACACAAAAAAGACATTATACAAATAATATTCTAAATATAATAATAATGCTATCTATTATCATTATATTAATTGCATATATTTTTTCTCCACTTATTACTAAGATCTTAGCACCTGGATTTAAAAAAGAAAGTCAAGTTAAATTAACAATTTTACTAATAAGAATAGGGTTGCCTGTAATATTGATTTCAGGGATAAGAGGTGTTCTTAGAGGATATTTACAAACAGAAGATAGATTTTTAGAAACAGCTATTTCAAGTTTTCCTTTTAATTTGGTTTACATACTATATTTAGTTTTTTGCTCTAAAAAATTTGGCATAAAAGGCCTGATGATTGTAGCCGTATTGGCAGAAGCTTCGCAAATATTATTACAACTTTATGAAGCTAAAAAAGTAGAATATATTTACAATTTTAGTTTTAACTTAAAAGATAAATACTTAAAGAAAAATTTTAAGTTAATACCACCTATATTAATAAGTGTAGGTATAAGCGATATCAACTCTATAATAGACAAATCCATGGGATCAACATTGATAGAAGGCTCAATATCTGCTTTAAACTATGCGGAGAAATTAAATGGCTTAGTTATGGGATTATTTATTTCAGCGATTATTACTGTTATGTTTCCTAAAATAGCTAAAGAAGCTAGTTATGATTCTCTCCATAGATTGAAAAAAACAACTATTAAATCGGTAAATATAATCATACTTATAGTTATACCTGCAACAATAGGTATGATCATGTTAGCTAATCCAATTGTAAAAACAGTATACGAGAGAGGCAAGTTTGATGAAATAGCGACATATATGACATCAGGAGCTTTGGTATTTACAACACTTAACATGTTTGCGACTTCTTTAAGATTATTAATAAATAATGTATTTTATGCTCTACAAGACACTAAAACACCAGTTTATATGGGAATATTAGCTGTTATAATGAATATAATATTTAACTTTATTTTAATTAAACCAATGGCTCATTTAGGTTTGGCTTTAGCAACTACAATATCATCTTTTATTTCCTGCGTATTTTTATTAATTTTTTTGAGAAAAAAGATAGGCTCATTTGGATTTTTAAAGGCAATTAAGTGTGGACTAAAGGCTTTAGTAGCATCTGTAGTTATGGGTGTTGGGGTAATACTAGTATATAATCATTTGATAGTTTATTTAGGAGAGGGAAGATTAAATGAATTTATAACACTAATTACATCTATAGGAGTAGGTGGATTAATTTATTTAATATTGATTTTATTTTTAAAAATAGATGAGGTTGATTGGGTCAAAAATATTGTCAAAGAAAAAATAAAGGGGGTTTAATTTGTGAATATTTTAGTAACAGGAGGCTTAGGCTTCATAGGGAGCCATACTGTTGTAGAACTTATTGAATCGAATCATAATGTAATAATAGCTGATAATTTATCAAATTCTGAAATTGGTGTACTTGATAGAATAGCACAAATCACTAATGTTAAACCAAAATTTTATCAAATAAATGTTACAGACAAGAAAGCGGTTGAAGAAATTTTTAAAAATAATCATATAGATGGGATAATACATTTTGCTGGTTTTAAAGCTGTTGGTGAATCCGTTGAGAATCCTCTTAAATATTACCATAATAATATATTATCAACTATTGTGTTAAGTGAGCTATGCTTAAAATACCAAGTAAATAAATTTGTGTTTTCCTCATCAGCAACTGTTTATGGAGACCAACCGTCACCATTAAAGGAAGATATGATTCTATTGCCTACAACTAACCCTTACGGAGAAACTAAAGCAATAAGTGAAAGAATATTAAAAGATATTTCAAAAGCTAACGGAAACTTTTCTGTATGCTTACTTAGGTATTTTAATCCTGTAGGAGCTCATAAATCTTCAATAATTGGAGAAAATCCTAAAGGAATCCCTAATAACCTTATGCCTTACATAACAAAAGTAGCTAAGGGAGATTTACCAAAATTGAATATATTTGGTAATGATTATGATACAAGTGATGGGACAGGTGTAAGAGATTTTATTCACGTTGTAGATTTAGCTAAAGGTCATGTTAAAGCTATAGAAAATATGAACTCTAATGTGAATATATATAACTTAGGTACAGGTAAAGGAACTTCTGTTTTAGAGTTAGTAAATGCTTTCATTAAGTGTAATAATATAAATATCCCATATGAAATTGTTGAAAGAAGGCCTGGAGATGTTGCTATTACATTTGCAGATGCTTCAAAGGCAGAAAAAGAATTAGGATGGAAAGCTGAATTAACCATTGAGGATATGGTAAAGAATTCATGGGAATATGAAAAGAGGTTGATATAATGAAAGTTCACAAAGCAATTATACCAGCGGCAGGTCTTGGTACTAGGTTTTTACCTGCAACAAAGGCTATGCCAAAAGAAATGCTACCTATAGTGGACAAGCCAACTCTACAATATATTATTGAAGAGGCTATAGAATCAGGAATAGAGGAAATATTAATCATTACTGGTAGGAATAAATCCTCCATAGAAAACCATTTTGATAAATCTGTCGAGTTGGAATTGGAATTAGAAAAGAAAAATAACGAAGAGTTACTTAAGATAGTGAGGGATATATCTGATATGGTGGACATCCACTATATAAGGCAGAAGGAGGCCAAGGGGCTGGGCCATGCTGTTTATTGTGCCAGGACCTTTGTGGCTAATGAGCCCTTTGCTGTTCTATTAGGGGATGATATTGTATATAATGAAGACAAGCCTTGTCTAGGACAAATGATAGAAGTTTATAATAAATATAATTCTACCATACTAGGTGTCCAAGAAGTTGTAGACTCTGATGTAAATAAATATGGTATAGTTGATGGCCAAAGATTATCAGATACTATCTATACTGTAAAAGATCTGATAGAAAAACCATCTATAGAGGAAGCACCTTCAAATGTAGCCATCCTAGGCAGGTATATTATTAGTCCCAGGATATTTGATATACTTAAAAATACTAAGCCAGGAAAAGGTGGAGAAATCCAATTAACAGATGCCCTAAAAGAATTAGCTAAAAAAGAAGATATGTATGCCTATATTTTTGAAGGCAAGAGATATGATGTTGGCAATAAGCTAGGCTTCCTTGAAGCTACAGTAGAAACAGCACTTAGAAGGCAAGACTTAAGAGAAGAATTTCTAGCCTATCTAAATAATGTAGTTAAGAAAGAAAATAATGAAAGATAAGGTTCTATCTTGGATCTTAGTGGTTCTATGGATGTCCTTAATATTTTATTTTTCTCACCAGCCAGCTACTCAATCTAATGGCCTAAGCACAGGAATAACTGAAAGAATAATTGAAATGGTTGAGAGATTAGCTCCTAAGATTGATTTTGATATTAGGAGCATGAATCATCTAATAAGAAAAAATGCCCATTTCTTTATTTATCTTGTCCTAGGGCTTTTACTTTCAAATTCTTTAAAAAATAGTAAAGTGGAGGATAGAAAAGGATTTATATTTGCCCTTCTTATCTCTATACTATATGCAATTTCAGATGAGGTCCACCAGCTCTTTGTTCCTGGAAGAGGGGGCCAAGCAAAGGATGTTATTATAGATAGTATGGGTTCTTTACTAGGTATAATTTTATATTATAAGACTAAGGTACTTAATAGAAATAGGGCCTAAATATTTATTTAAAATCCTTTATTTAAGATCGAGATTATCGCTCTACCTCTTTCCCTAAGTAATTATCATAGTTTTTCTTATACTTATATAACCTATCCTGCTCCTGGCGGGATTGATTGAGTTTCTCAATGAGAGACTCTTTTTTTATATGAAGATTTTCAAGGTCTTCATATATTTGCTTGGTAGTGGGTAGAACATTAGAGTCCTTAAAACTTTCAGCAACTGCCTTTTTATAAAGCATAAGTTGAGGCCCATATTCATTAAGAAAAGCCTTGTCTTCAGGATTTTCCTTAGCATATTTATGGATTTCTTTATACTGCTCTATGATATATCGGTTCTCCATCGTTTGATTTTTTGAGTCAATATTATTTTCGATTTCTTTAATATCAGTCAATAGCTTTTGGATTTCACTTGCTTTTTCTTGTAGAGCTTTTTCAAGTTGACTTCTTGATTTCAGACCTTCATTTCTAACTTGGTTTATAGTTTCGGCCATGGCAGTTAGATTATGCTTTGTAGCCCAATATTTGTAGCCAGGAGAGATTTTAATCTTATCATTGGCACTTATATCTATAATCTTATCTAAAGGCTTAAAAGGGCTTTTAGGCCTATTGCTATTTACAGAGAC
>JAAYSE010000150.1 GCA_012524135.1 Candidatus Epulonipiscium sp.
AATAAAGTATGGTTGATAATATTATAATATTACGATTATATAAAAAAGTCAATCCTTCTATCTATTTTACAGGTAAATAGCTATTTATTTTTTAACAGTTATTGTATATTGATGGAGAAGTATTTTCTTTCGGATTGACTTTATTCTAGAAAAACGTATATAATATAAAGTATACATTTAAAAATATTAAGAATATCATAGTTTATAAAATGATAGGTTTCTATATTTATAGGACTAATGAAAGGTGAACTCATGAGAGAATTATATCTACGAGCACGAGCCAAGATTAATTTAACTTTAGATGTGACTGGAAAACGAGAAGATGGATATCATAATGTAGAAATGATTATGCAGACGATTAATTTATATGATGAGTTATGGATACAAAGGATTCCAAAGCCTATCATTCGTATTACATCCAATCTCCCATGGCTTCCTTGTGATGAGCGAAATTTAGTGTATCAAGCAGCTCAACAAATGAAAAAAATTTATGGCATTTCACAAGGTGTAAATATTCATTTAAAAAAAAGAATTCCAGTAGGAGCGGGATTAGGTGGAGGTAGTAGTGATGCTGCTGCAGTTTTAATTGGTCTTAATAGACTTTTTAATATTTATACAACAAAACAAGAATTGATGAAAATAGGTTTATCTTTAGGAGCAGATGTACCCTATTGTATTTTACGTGGTACAGCCTTAGCTCAAGGAATTGGAGAGAAATTAACACCTTTAGTTTCTATACCACGATGTTGGGTAGTATTAGCAAAGCCAGGTATTCATATATCTACTCGGTCCATTTATCAAAAATTAAATTGGGAAGAGATTCAAGAACATCCTTCTACTCAAAATATGATTCAATCAATTCAAAATCAAGATCTAGAGCAAATTGCAGGAGGATTATGTAATGTACTAGAGACAGTTACAATCAAAGATTATCCCATTATTGCAGATATTAAACAAGTACTAAAGGATTCAGGAGCTCTAGGATCATTAATGAGTGGAAGTGGACCTACTGTATTTGGACTTTTTACAAATAGAGGAAAAGCACAAAAGGCAGCTAAACGAATAAAAAGAACCCAAATGGTTCGTCAAGTATTTGTAACAACTATTTTTCAATAAGGAGAGATGAAGATGATTGATGAACGATTAAAAGTAGATTTAAATCAATATCTTCCTTTACGTGACGTCGTCTTTAATACATTACGCGAAGCGATTTTAAGAGGAGATTTAGAACCTGGAGAACGCTTAATGGAAAAACAACTAGCAGACAGCATGGGTGTAAGTCGCACTCCTATTCGAGAAGCCATCCGAAAATTAGAGCTTGAAGGCTTAGTGGTTATGATTCCAAGAAAAGGGGCTCAAGTAGTTGAGATTACAGAAAAAGATATAGAAGATGTACTAGAAGTGAGAGCAGCTTTAGAAGCTTTAGCAGTACGTTTAGCTTGTGAAAAAATGAGTACAGAGGAATTAGAAGAATTAAGAAATGTGATGAAAGAATTTCAACAAGCGGCAGAAAGAAAAGATGTTTATGGTATGGTAGATAAAGATGTAGAATTCCATGATATTATTTTTAAATCTACACAAAATGAAAAATTAATACAAATTGTCAATAATCTTAGAGAACAAATTTATCGTTTTCGAGTAGCTTATTTAAGACGTTTCAATCGTTATAAAATTATTCAACAAGAACATCAAGAAATATTACAAGTGATTGAGAAAAATCAAGTAGAAGAAGCAGAGCGAGTCGCAACGATACATATTCAAAATCAAGAAAAAGCAGTGATACAATTGATCCGAGAAGAAGAAAAAGAAAACAAATAAGAAAAAGAGAAGTAGAATGAAAATCATTCAGCTTCTCTTTTTTTATTATCAAAAACAAAAGTTTTTATAAAAGAAGACTCATAGATATAAAAGAAGAATAATTTTACAGGCTTATTTCTATATAAAAGCAATTTTGTGCTAATATATAGCAAGTTTGTACATGAAAAAAATAAAAAATTATCTTATAATGAAAATAGCAAGATTTTTATATCGGTATATTTCATAAAAAACAAGGTAAAAGTGAGTTGCTATTTATAATAATAGCCAAATAAATATAAGGTAAAGAGGGTGATTCGTATGAAAAAATTAAAAGTCGCCATGATTGGTTGTGGAAGAATTGCAAGAATGTATAAAGGTGTTTTTAAAAAATTAATAGAAAAAGGGGAACTGGGTAAGTTATTAACCGCAAGATCGTACTTATCTTGGAGTCGTTCTGATGCATATTACTCAAAATCAGACTGGAAAGGAACGTGGGACAAAGAAGGAGGCGGTGTACTAATCGATCAAGCGATTCATAGTATTGACCGAGTACAATGGCTTGTGGGAGATGACGTGGAGTGGATTGATGGAACGGTAGATAATCGAAATCATCAAGCTGTGGATGTAGAAGATGTGGCGGAAGCGTTTATACAATTTAAAAATGGTTGTTTATATCAATTATATGCCTGTAATTGTTATAGCTATGATGCACCTATCGAAATAGAAATTGTAGGTGAAAAAGGAAAAGTAGGTTTAAAACAAGATTTGGCTTGGGTTCAATTAGAGGGAGAAGAATATTATGAAATTCGCGATGGTTATGATGGCCTATCTGTAGGGCCTAGTTATTGGGGCTGTAGTCATATTACCCAGATAAAAGATTTTTATCATTGCGTTAGGGAAAATCTCCCTATATGTATTGATGGAGAAGAAGGAAGAAAAGCTTTAGAAATTATCAAAGGCATTTATAAATCTTCTATTGAAAGAAAAAAGATATACTTTCCTTTTGAAGATTCATTAGTAAAATCTATAAAATCACATTGTTAAAAGAAGTCAAATAAGAAGTATAGGGGGATTGTATTATGAAAACATTAAATGTAGGTATGGTATTATTGGTGCAGGAAGTATTAGTCAATTTCATATGGAAGGATATAATGTATTACCTAATGTGAAGGTAATAGCTGTTTGTGATATTCATGAACAAAGGGCTAAAGATTATGCTAAAAAGTATGATATTCCTTATGTTTTTACAGATTATAAAAAAATGTTAAAATTAGATGAATTAGAAGCAGTTAGTGTAACAACTTGGAATAATGGGCATGCACCTATTAGTATAGATGCTTTAAATGCAGGTAAACACGTATTGTGTGAAAAACCGTTGGCGATGAATGCACAAGAAGCACAACAAATGGTAGATGCAGCTAAAGCTAATAATAAGGTTTTAATGGTTGGTTTTGTTCGGCGATTTGAAGAAAAAGCAAATCTATTAAAAAAAGCAGTAGAAAATGGAGATTTAGGAAATGTGTATTATGTAAAGACAGGTTATATTCGTAAATGGGGAAATCCAGGTGGATGGTTTGCTGATAAAAAACGTTCAGGAGGAGGACCTGTGATTGATTTAGGTGTTCATGTAATTGACTTAGTACGTTATATTACAGGAAAACCGAAAGCTGTTTCTGTATCTGCTTCTACTTTTCATGCTTTAGGTATGAAACCAGATATGAAAGGATTAGATAAATATTTTTCTGCAGATTATGATCCGGAAAATCCGTATAATGATGTAGAGGATGCTGCTGTTGCGATTATTAAATTTGATAATGGGATGACTTTATTTTTTGAAACTAGCTGGGTATTAAATATAAAAAAGTCTCAAAATTATGTTAATTTATTTGGAGATAAAGCAGGAGCTCAAATGGAACCTGAGTTAGAGTTTTATGAAGAAAGAAATAAATATTTTACTGAAACAAAACCATTCCTTGAATTAGGTTCCGATAATATGAATACTATTTTTAGAAGAGAAATAAATCATTTTGTTGAATGTATTTTAAAAGATATTCCTTGTAGAAATCCAGGAAAAGATGGTGTAGAAATTATGAAAATTTTAGATGCAATTTATAAATCAGCAGAAACCGGAAAAGAAGTTGTTTTGCAATAAAATATAGGAGGCGAGAGTATGTATAATAATGAAATTGGTGTAATTGTAGACTCTTTCCGAGTAGGTATTCGAGAAGGGATTAAAAAAGCTAAAGAAGTAGGGGCAAAAGGGATACAAATGTATGCTGTTTATGGACCAATGGATCCAGATAATTTAACTAAACAAGATAGAAAAGAGTTGTTAGATTATATTAAATCCAATGGTTTAGTTGTTTCTGCTTTATGTGGAGATTTAGGCGGACATGGTTTTGCTATTGCAAAAGATAACCCAGCTAAGATTGAAAAATCAAAACGTATTATGGATTTGGCTAAAGATTTGGAGACTAAGGTAGTGACAACACATATTGGAGTTGTTCCAGAAGATGAAAATCATCCAAGATATAAAGTGATGCAAGAAGCATGTGAAATACTAGGAAATTATGCAGATGAAGTAGGTGCGTATTTTGCTATAGAAACAGGACCTGAGAAGGCAAAGACTTTAAAGAAATTTTTAGATTCATTAAAGAGCAGGGGGGTTCGTGTTAATTATGATCCTGCTAATCTTGTTATGGTTACAGGAGATGATCCTATAGCAGGTGTATATACATTAAAAGATTATATTGTTCATACACATGCAAAAGATGGTGTCATGTTAAAAAAATCAGATCCAGAATTGGTATATAAATGTTTTGCAGAAGGTGGAATTGAAGATTTTCGATTAGAAGATTATTTCTTAGAAACACCCCTTGGAGAAGGGAAAGTGGATTTTGAACAATGGATTCAAGCTTTGAATGAAATTGGCTACAATGGATTTTTAACAATAGAAAGAGAAGTAGGTGATAATCCAGAAAAAGATATTCGTGAAGCGGTTCAATTTTTAAAAAGATATAGAAAAAATATTTAATTTTTAATACTTAGAAGTATGAATTTTCTTCATATCATTTAAGATTCTTTTTTAATCATAGAAGGAGATATTTTTTTATATTTTTTAAAAGTTCTACTAAAATAATTTAGATTATTAAATCCACTAGCTAAAGCAATTTCGGTGACGTTCATATCTGTCTGTTTCAATAAATTTTCAGCATGATGAATACGCAGAAAATTAATATATTCAATAGGAGTTTTATTTGTAATTTGTTTAAAAACTCGACAGAAATGATAACGACTACTATTCGCTAAAGAACAAAGAAGATCTAAAGTAATTTTTTCTGTATAATGATTATAAATATACTGTAAGATAGGATTTAGACGTTGTATGTTACGAATTCTTAAAGTATACTCTTTATCACTTAAAATAGTAGTGGCATGGTGACGAAAAAGTAAAGTAAGAAGTTGAAATACAGATGATTTGACAGCTAATTCAAAACCTAACTTTTTATTTTTTAATTCATGGATTACAGTGATGATACAAGATTGAATCTTTGAATTATTGGAAATTTTGTTTTCGAATAATATACGATTTTGTTGTATGGGAATCATATATTTTGTTTCACAACTATCCATTACCTTACTTTGTAAAAGTTGAATATCCAAGATAATACAATGATAGTGTAAAGGTACAGAAAGACTTTGACCGCGATGAAGATCATTACTATTTATAACAATTAGGTCTCCTGCTTGAGCATAATAAGGTTTAGAGTTACAGTAAATAATTCCTTCTCCTTCTGTAAAGAATAAAAATTCTAAGTGTTGATGCCAATGCGTAGGAAAAATTTCTGTATCACTTTGATATGCACTATTTAGTACAGCTTTAATTGGAAATTGAGGATCTGGCATAGGCATAATCTCATGAAGGGTATAGTCTTTATATTGGTGAATATCCATTTAGAGTTCTCCTTTCATGGTTTAAATAATATATCTTATTTTATCATATATAGAAGATAAAATAAGATATTGTATTCATATTTAGCAAATACAAATAATTGTATTATAAAAATATAAAATATACGTATAATATTCGGTATAAAATGAAAAGTATTATAGATGTTTATATTTAATTATGTATATATCATGTATATATTATGTATATAATTTAAGATATATTGACTTTTAGATGCTAGGAGGAGATATATATGAAAATAGGGGTTAGTTCATATAGTTTTAGTCAACTGATACGAAATGGAAAAGCAACATTATTAGAGGTGATTGAAAAAGCAAAAGAAATGGGATTTGAGGTGATTGAATTTATTGATTTTACACCTCCAGAAGGAGAAACAGCAGTTTCTTTTGCAAAAAAAATCAGAGAAGAATGTAACAAAGTGGGTATTGAAATTGGTAATTATACCATAGGAGCAGATTTTTTAAATAATATAGGAGGGAATTGGGAGGCAGAAGTAGAACGATTAAAAGGCCAAGTAGATATTGCACGTGTTTTAGGTGCGCCAGGTATTCGTCATGATGCAACCTCAGGTTTTCCTGTTGGATATCCAGGCGCAAAAGGTTTTGATGATGCGCTTCCAGTATTGATACAAGGTTGTCGAGCAGTAACAGAATATGCAGCAGAATATGGTATTAAAACAATGATTGAAAATCATGGATTTTTCTGTCAAGATAGTGAACGGGTAGAAAAATTAATCAACGGAGTAAATCATCCAAATTTTGGAGCCTTGATTGATATGGGTAATTTTCTTTGTGTGGATGAAGATCCGGCGAAGGCCGTAGGAAGGCTTATGCCTTATGCTTTTCATAT
>JAAYSE010000151.1 GCA_012524135.1 Candidatus Epulonipiscium sp.
AGCCTTTAATACTATTCAAAATAACATATCTCTAAATAGTATTATTTAATTTCATAGTCTTCAAAATCAGCATCAATACGTATTTTTTTTTCAAATTGAAGCGTTTTTTCTACTAAATTTCCTTCCAATAAAATTACATGAAGTTTATGATAAACAATATATTTGTATATTTCTTCCATTTCATTATCTGTAAAAAAAGATTTAATATTGCAAAAAACTACTACTTTATAAAGATCTAATAATGATATTAAATCTATTATATTAAATACTTTTTCTATAAAAGATTGATCTTGAGTACATAACTTAATTTCATACAATTTAAATATATTTTCTAACTCTATTTCTGTTTTATAATTAAATTCAAGCGGAATTTCTATTAATATCCTATTGATAAAATTTAAAATATCTCTAAGATACTGATCTATCTGATTTCTCATATCTAAATTTATACAAGGCTTCAAACTTGAATATAACTTATTCAATATTTTTCTTTCATTTACATCCATACTTAAAATATCCATAATAAAATATACATTTTTATTAAACTTTATTTCTTTTCCTTCTTCAATTAATACAATATACTCCTTTCCTTCTTCATTGTAACATAATGAATGAATACTTTGAACTATATTTGCAAATAAACTTTTGTTTTCTATCTCTAAAACACGAACATATTCATCACTAATTATAATCTCACTTTCAAAATTTGAAATTTTCATAATCATAATATGACTAACCTCTTATCATCATTTCTTATATTAGAATCGTTCTTTCCAACAATATAATCAATAGATGCATATTGTTTTTCCGTAATAATTAATGCTTGCACTAATCCTGCTTTAGGTTTATATTTTCTTAATCTAATTTTCATTGTATTAATAGCAGTTGAATTAAGTAATATTTTACAATATACAGATTCTTGCATCATAATAAATCCTTCACTAACTAAAAACTTTCTAAATTTCCTATATTCTCTTCTATCGTGATAGGTAATAGTAGGTAAATCAAAAAAAATAATCATTCTCATAAATCTATAACTCATATATATATTTCTTGCACTAAAGTAGGGTTTTTATCGTCTAGTGCATTAAGAATATTTTTTACATATATTTTTATAGCATTCGTTAAAAAATATGATTTACCTTTTATTTTTACCTTAGAATTTAATACATTAATTAATTCATATTTAAATTCATTTTCAAAATGATCGTCCATATTTTGCACTACAAGATCATCTACAAATACCCTAAATGGTTCTACCAAATCATATGATAAATTAAAATAATTAAATTCATTTTTGTGCTTAATTCCTAATTGAGTCACACATCCATTACTTACTATTTCTTTATTAATCGATGAAACTAAAATAGCATAACCATAATTTAAGGCTGCATTAATATCATCTCCACTATGCCTAATAAAATCTTTACCAAATAAACTACTAAAATATACTCTAGCTGCATGTCCCTCTCTATTTGAAATATCATTATATTCTACTTGATTAGCATATTCTAAAAGTATTTCTGCTTCCTTCTTATGAAACTTTTTTAAAACAAAAGCTTGATTTTTTATTTTATTTTTTATAATTTTTGACCATATAATCGCTTTATTTGTATCATCCCATTGAATTTGTTGAGATAATCTCTTACTAGTATTGTGAGAGCCATATAGTGGTAATAATTCACTAATTGGATTTCTTTTTTCATCACAAAAAATCAATTTTATTTTTCTTTTTACTAATTCTACCATTAAATACGAAGTAATAGATACTAGAGTAGAATCTATAATAATAATCCCAACTTCGGATAAATGTATCATATTATTTTCTTCATTTCTCATAATCAAATAATTATTCTTATAACTTAATTTACAACGATTAGTTATAACAACAGTTCTCCAACTCATAAATGATATCTCCTTTCAAAGAGACCAGTTATGGATTGGTCAATAAAAATCATTTTATCTAAATTCCATGTTTTTTTCATTCTTCCAGCTTCTTCTGTTTTTAAATTAGTTTTAAAATCCTTAAACTTTCCAACAGTTGGCTTTGCACATGTAATAAGTAATAATTGCTTTATAAAATTTACTTTCTTATCAAATTCAAAATCCATAAAATCAGATTTACTTTCTTGAAGATCTTTCATTATATTATTATAAAGCGGATAATGTTTCTTTAATTTTTCAATAAAATCATCAAAAAAAGTGATCATAAGACCATTATATTGATCTATCTTTTCACTATCTGTTAGTATTGTATTCTTACTTATTTTATATAATAATTCTTGATATTTATCATCAACTATTAACTGAACAGCATTCCTCTGTTCTTTATCACTCACTAAATAAACCATATGCCCTTGGAAATTAATTAATTGATACTTTTTTATTTTCTTTTTTAATATTTTTAATGTATCCTTCTTGGATATTTTTTCTACTTTTATTAAATATGGCTCTAATCCTTCTTTTTTAATATTTTTTACTTCATGTCTAGGAATTCCTACTATTTTTCTAACTTTTCTTTTTCCTTTTACATACTCTATTGCAACATAATATGCATGTTTTAAACTTGAGTATCCACCATATTTTTTTGGATCTAATCCTTTTTTTAATGGTATTTTAGCTTTAGAATTATTTTTATCATATCTTGTTTCATCATAAAAAGCTCCTGTCTGCTCTTCTACTTTCCTTGTTATAAAACAATCTTTATAAGATAAAACCTTCTTTACTTGACTTATTTCCTTGTCTTTTATCCATTCAAATTTATATTCCTGATGATCTTTATTCATAGCCGTTAGTATAAAGCCATATTTATTTTTATGATCTTGATGCATATTTTTTTCTTTAAATGTTTTTATATATTTTTTTATATTTATTTCATCTTCAAAATTAGGATACTTTTTAAGTATAAAATTTCCTATTACACTGGTAAGAAATGCATCATGTGCATGATGATAATCATTGATATCTCTATTCTTATATAAATTATACTGTTCTCTATAATTAGATATTAATTTAGCCTTAATAGAAATAATTTTAGTATCTGTATATACTTCTGATAATAATTCTGCTACATATTTAGATATTTGCCTTGTTTCTACCAATTGTCTATTAATGAATTTTATAATCTCTTGATCTGGAATTACAGAACGATTTAAATTATTATATTTCTTTTTACTGATCAAACCATATTTATATAAATTATCCCAATAATCTTTTTGATTTTTTCTTATTTCTCTATCTAAAATTAGATTATCTTTTTTTAATTGATTTGCTTTTGTAGTTACTAAAACTAAATTATCTAAACTATCATCTTTAATATATGATCTAGGTATAATATGATCAATTTGATATAAACTTAACTCTTCAATATTTAATGATTCACCTGTATACATACATTTTCCATTTTGAGTAAAATATAAATATAATGCTTTGTTATCTAACTTATTATTATTTTTTATACATTCATAAAGTTCATTATAAGTTTTTTCATAATTATAACTATCTACATCTTTTTTAATTACATCATATAAATTTTTCATTTTTTTTGCTCTAGAAATTGTTCGTTTCGATACCTCATCACTTCGAGCAAACTCCATAAATATATTTTGTGGTTCACATTTCATAACATATACTATTTCTTTTATTATTTTAACTGTTTCCCATATACCTCTTTTAATAGCTGGGGAACCTTGAAGTTCTTTTATATCTTCATAAGTTACTTTTTCTCTATTCAGGACTGGATTCGCTCTCTTAATCACATCTTGAAAATCGAACTTTTGATCATTAATAATCTGCATAAAATTATAATTAGTTTCTCTCATAATATCTAAAATCGTGTACCCATAAAATTTTGGATCTTTATATGTTCGAATTTCATCAATTAATTTTTTTGATAATCTTGCCCAGCCACTATAATTAAACATTAATATTTTCTCTATTTCTTCTTTCTTTAAATTATATTTTCTTCTTATTTTTCTTTGTAAAATTTCTTTATCTTCAAAAATAGTAACCCATTTAATAATCTCTTCTATCATTTTAATATTTGAATTATCAATCTTACCAAATAATTTTTTAAAACTATTATATGAAAATAAAGAGGCAGCAAATTCATTTTCTTTTTGAGTTCCTTCTACTAAAATTTCATCTGATGGATGAGTAATAAATCCATGCGGATTAAGTCTAACCCATTGTATAATATCTTCTGTTTTTACCGTCTTCTTTATTTGAAAAACATCTTTAATCAACTGTTTTTTAATATTTTTATCCATTAACTTTCCGTTAATTCTGACTTTATTTAATTCATTAAGTAATACAAACTCAGAATATATTAATGAATATTTTGGTAAAACATCTTCTTCTTTTAAATAAGTACATTTATTCGTCATACGTAATATAAATTTTTCTGCTGTTTTATCAATATCTATCACATCTTGATAATTCCATGGATAGATAGCTTGATGAGATTGATTTGGATATTTTTTTTCTATCCAAGCAAATTCACTATGTGAATTTAAAGGACCTACATAGTATGGTAATTTTGATACTAAAATTTTAACCAATAATGTTTTATTTTTCAAAAGAAAAGGATAGTATTTTCCTTGTGCATCAATAATTCTTTCCATTTCAATTTTATGAAGTTGATACGGAATAACTGCATTATCTATCGTATTTAATTTAGCTAATAATTGATTACTTTTTAATTTTTCATAAATTTTACTATAATATTGATGTTCTTTTGCTTTTGGATACTTATTTAATATACGTATTATATATTTATTGAATTGTTCTAGAGAACAATCCTTGGTTTTTTTTATGTACTTTGTATAGTTAGGATCTTTTCCTTCATTTCGAAATAAATTATTATATTCTTGAGGACAAATATCCTTAACCAATTTTTTTAACATTTGTAATTCTTTTTTATGATTATTATATTTTCTAATCATCACATTAGATATTGTTTTATCCATTGGATTTTCTGATTTAACCTCTCCTAACAATTCTTCTAAAGTAACCCAACTGTAAATACTCTTTAATGCATGAAATACTTCTATTTCTTCTCCTAATATACTTTCTATCTCTTCTTCATTAATACCTTCCTTAAAAGAAATTTTTTTATTTATATCATCCATTTCTTCTAATACAAATAATTTGCTCAAATTAAATTTATATCCTAATATTGCTTTAATTATTTCTTTAATTTTATTATTTATATCTTTATCCTTGCTAATCATTAATGCTTGAAGTTTGTCTTGTTTAATACTTGCTTTATCTGCTGAAGATAAAATATCTTTCAGTTTATCAAAATCAATAGTCGTAATATTATATTCATCATTAAATAATTTAGAAAATAAAAATTCTAAATCTGTTTGAATATTAACACTCATTTGGCTAAAATCTGTCTTTCCATATAAAAAATGGCCTCTATATTTTAATATATGGTGTAATGCTAAATAAACTAATCTAATATCCCTTTTTTCTGTTGCATTCATTAAATCTTTTCTTAAATGATAAATAGTAGGGTATGTATCATAATAATCCTTATCTAAATAATTTTTATCATCAAATAAAATACTTGTTGATAACAAACTATTATCTTCTGTATATAAAAAAGATTCTTTTAATCGAATAAAAAAATTTTTATCATTCTTATTAATCTCTTCTGCAAAAATTTCTTGCAATTTATTAATTCTTTCTTTTCTCCTAGCAAGCCTTCGTCTTGTACTTCGATACATTCGTCTTGTAGCAGCTGTTTGACCTTTATCAAATAAACGCACTCCCCACATATTTTTTCCCTTATGTCTCATTAAATGACCATTATCATCTACTACTGCCCATCCTACTGATGTTTGACCAATATCTAAGCCTATATTATATATTTTTTTCCCCATACTCTTGACTCCTTTTAAGATCTATGATATATTTTATATATTCTGTTAATACTATTCAAAATAACATATCGAGTTAAAATAACGTTGAAACTTAATCGCCTCTTTGAGGTCGCCATGTAGATGGCATAAAAACTACTTCGGTAGTTTTTTATTTTTTTATAACTATTTTCATTATATCATCCATTGTGGCAACTAAATGTCATAATGGATTTTTTATCAATTTATTTCCTTTATTGATATATTTCTTTCATTTTTACTATTTTATTTATTATTCGTATTTTTAATTCTTCTGGTTCTATTACCTTAACTTCACTTCCCATACTTAAAATCCACGAATCTGTTTCTGATGATAAAGCAAAAGTTCCCTGAAATATAATACTTCCATCATTTAAAGATTTGATTTTTTGATCGTTACACCAAATACGTTCACTTACAATAATAGACATCGGTGGATATATTTTTAATGTAATGAATACTTCATTTTCGTTATAAATGCTATTTGTACCTATATAATTTTCTAAAGTAAAACTTTTTTGTACTTCAAATTTTTCAGATAAAATATTAATATTATGAATACGTGTTAATTTAAATGAACGAAACTGTCCCCTTAATTCACAAAATCCTATTACGTACCAAAATCCCTGATACAGAAATAATTCATATGGATGAAAAATTCTCTTATTTGTTCCTCTTTTTAAAGATGTATAGTCCATTTCAATTTTATTTTTATTTTGAATAGCTTTATTTAATGAAAAATATATTTTTTTATAAACTTGTGTTTCTACATTGGGAGTAGAATATTTTATCATATGATTATTTAAAGGAAGATCTTGTATTTTTGATTGAGCTATGATTTTATCCACTGCTCTTTGTAAGTCTTGCTGATATAAAAAAGCACTTTCATTCTTTAAAAAATCAACTGCTCGAAATAAAGAACCTAATTCTTTTTCTTCTAAATTTAAAATAGGAATAAAAGTATCTTTAGGTAATGTATATCCTCCATACTGCCCTGTTGTACTTTCAATATAAATAAAATTTTTTTCTAATTCTTCTTTATAATAGCGAACTGCTCTTTCACTAACATCCAATTCTTCTGCTAAATTTGATATTTTCATTTTTCCTCTACTTCTTAATAAAAGTAACATCTGTAAGCAATTACTAACACTTCCCACATCAATACCCCTTTTACATATACATTTAAATATTTTTCTATAGTTACTTAAATTAGAATTCTATTTTTAAATTATTTCTTATTTCTTCATAATCAGATCTATTATGTAATATTTTATCAAATAAGGATAGTAAAATCCATCCTACTATCGATAAATATAAAAATTTATACTATAATAAAAACAGACTGCCAATCTA
>JAAYSE010000152.1 GCA_012524135.1 Candidatus Epulonipiscium sp.
GCAATAAAATTATTAATATTTTTTATATATATTATCATAGTTTTAATAAGGTTTCAAGGGGTGATTGTTTTTTTGTTTACTTTCTAATATAATAAAATATACAATAATGTATAAAAGGAGAGAGTTTTATGATTTTATCTGATGGTACCATTAAGACGATGTTAGATACAAAAGAGTTAATAATAGATCCTATTACTCCAGAGCAAATACAACCAGCTTCTGTAGATTTACGTTTAGGAACTCATTTTTTAAAAATTAATGAAAATGAATTACCATCTATGACTTTATATAAAAAGATTAATTATATTGAAATTGATGCAGAACAAATTATAATACCACCTCATAGCTTTTTATTAGCTACTACACAAGAATATGTAAAATTACCTAATAATTTAACAGCTTTTGTTGAAGGAAGAAGTTCTATTGGTAGAATGGGTTTGTTTATTCAAAATGCTGGATGGGTAGATCCAGGTTTTGAAGGTAAAATTACATTAGAATTATATAATGCAAATAGGCTTCCTATTCAACTAATAGCAGGAAGAAGGGTTTGTCAGTTAGTTTTTGCTAAGATGGATAAAGTAGCCAAAAAAGCATATCAAGGTAAATATCAAGGGCAAATGGAAGCAGTAGGAAGTCGAGTATTTCAAGATAATGATTAAGTTTATGAAACAAAATGATTATAATTAATATTTAGGAAGAATCCTAAATTTAAAGGATTCTTCCTATTTTTTAAGCTATTAAAAAAGGTTTTAAAGATTGAGGAAGATGTTGATTTAAACAATTTATACTAATTATAAATTGTATATGATACCGTTTTGATATAAATTTTATTTGTTCTATAACATTTATAAGTTCATTCATTTGTATATTAGCTATTTTTAGAAGTCCATCTATATAAATTGTTTCAATATCTCGATCACGAGATAATAATCCATGCAAAAAACCAATAAATTGATCTGGATTTTTAATAGGGAAATCTTCAGTAGTAATAAAACGAATAGAATAATGAAGTTCATACATAGGACGACTATCGTCATCAATAAATACAATATTTCCTTTTGCTTTTTGTACAAACTCATTGGCATGTTGAATGAGTTGTTTTGTTTTCCCTTCTCCTTTTTCACTTGCAATAATTTGTATCATTCGAATCTCCTCCTCATGATCTTAAAGTTTATGGGTTTTATAGATACAGATAATATATCTATTATTAATAATATTCTACACAAAAGAGAATAATCCTTTTTTTCAGATTATTTTTAATATATTTCATTAAACATATTAAAAATAAATATTTATTATTATGTAATAAACAATTCATAGGTAATCTTATTGGCTCTTTCTTGCCTATGAATTGTTTAATTAGAGATATAAAAATAAATATTATTTTACGAGAATATAGTTTTACTATTCTTAGGAGAAGAGAGTCAATCAACTTTTGTAGGGATATGATCATCAATACGTCCAAATAGACGTAAACTGTATAAACCAGCTAGTCCAACTAGAGAATATATAATTCTACTTAACCAACTATTCATACCACCAAATATAGTTGCTACCAAATCAAATTGAAAAAAACCAATTAGACCCCAATTTAATGCACCTATAATAATTAATAAAAGTGCAATAAAATCAAAAGTGCTAGTTTTCATTTAACATCCTCCTTTTATATATTTTTTCAAAAAACATGTAAATACTATAAGAATAATTGTAAATAATTGTATTGCTATTTTTAGTCTTCCACTATACGATTATTTTAAACATACATTTTTTATTTGTGTAAATCAATATTTTATGATATAATAAAACAAGTATGGTGTTTTTTAATAAAAAATAAATGTTATGCGCCTTTTTATACTATTATTTCGAATTGTAAAAATTTTTAGTTATAATTATCATTGACCTGAGAAATAAGAGGGAGGTAGTAATATTTTTAATATGATTGAAAGAAGATAAAAGTTTAGGTATTATTATAATTAAAGAAGGGGTTTTCATATGATTCAAACAGTACAAGAGCTTAAGGATTTATGGGTTACTACAAAAAGTATTATTCCCATATTGGTAATACTTATTTTATTTCAAGTTATATTTTTAAAAAAACCAATTGATAATTTTAAAAACTTAATTTTAGGTTTTATACTATCATCTGTAGGCTTACATTTATTTTTAAAAGGAGTTTATTTAAGCATTATTCCTTTAGGAGATTCAGTAGGAGAAGGACTTGTCAATATTGATAATAAATACATTATTACAATTTTTGCTTTTTTATTAGGATATGCATCAACATTAGTTGAACCAGCTGTGAAGGCATTAGCACTTGAAGTTGAAGAAGTATCCATAGGAGCAATACCTAGTAATATTTTACTACATACAGTGGCCTTAGGATTTGGGATAGGAATGGCCTTAGGAATTTTTAAAATATTACATAGTATTCCAAGTGCAAAGTTAATTATACCTATACTTTTTATTCTTATTGTGTTAATTTTTTTTACACCTCGTGAGTTTATTGGAATTGCTTTTGACTCTGCAACATCCACTACAGGTCCTGTTAATATTCCTTTAAATATGGCTATTGCGATAGGATTAGCAAGGATTGTAGGCTCTACAGATGCATTAATCGATGGTTTTGGGGTTATAGGTATTACTTCATTAATGCCCATTGTAGCAGTTTTGATTTTAGGTATTATTAGATAAAAGGAGGTTGTTACATGTTGGATATACTAGCAATTTGTGCTATTGTAGAAAGAGGAAAGGCTGACTATGTCGTAAAGAAGGCAAAAGAAGCAGGAGCTCAAGGGGCTACGATTCTTTATGGTAGAGGTACAGGCGAACATGAAGCGAAGCGATTACTTAATATTAATATTGAATCATCAAAAGAAATTATTATTATAATTACAGAAAAAAATAAAAGTAAGTCAATTTATGATGTTATGGTTCAGGCAGGTAAATTAGATGAACCAGGAACAGGTATTATATTTACTACTAATATAGATAATTTATTGGGATTACATCATAGAGATTAAAAATAAGTTAAAGCCTTCGTTATATAACGGAGGCTTTAGCTTATTTTTAAGAAGGTTTTAAGAAGGTATAATTATATATCATAAGAAGAGTAATTTTTGAATATTATAAATATTATGATACTAATAACTATTTATAAAGATTTAATAATCATAAGGGGGGTTTTATGAAAGATTTTTCTATAAAAAATCAAAAAAAAGTAGTGAGTATGAATAATGCTTATACTTATGAAGTTTTACAAAAAAATATAATATATTTAAAAGAAAAATATCCTTTTTTAAAAGTTAGTCAAATTGGTTTTAGTACAGAAAAAAGAAAGTTATACAGTATACAATTAGGAAATGGAGTACGTAGGGTATCTTATAATGGATCTCATCATGCTAATGAATGGATTACTACTGTACTTTTAATGAGATGGATAGAACGAATGTCTAAAGCTTATGTTAAAAAAGAAAAAATTAAAGGTTATGATATTGCAAAGTTATGGAATAAAGTAACAATCGATATTATTCCAATGGTAAATCCAGATGGAGTTAATTTAGTCTTAAGAGGTATACAACAAAAAAGTCCTTATTATCAAAAAATTTTACATTGGAATGGAGGAAGTACAAATTTTCAAAATTGGAAAGCCAATATACGAGGTGTAGATTTAAATAGAAATTATTCTGCTGCGTGGAAAGAGTATAAAGAAATAGAAAGGGAAATAGGTGTTATAGGACCTGGACCTGCTTTTTATGCTGGAGCATATCCAGAATCAGAGCCTGAATCTAAGGCATTAGCAGATTATACGAGAAACAATGATATAGATTTAGTCCTGGCATATCATTCGCAAGGAGAAGTTATTTTTTGGGATTTTAAAAATTTACAACCATTTAAATCTTTTACGATTGCTAAAAGGTTTTCAGAAGTTAGCGGATATGATTTAGCACAACCCAATTATTATCAGATAGCTGCAGGATATAAAGATTGGTTTATACAAGAATTTAGAAAACCTGGGTATACAATAGAGGTAGGTAAAGGAGTTAATCCTATACCAATAATGCAACTTTCTGACATATATAATAAAAATGAAGAATTACTAATTTTAGCATCTTTATTATAGTAATGAAATACGTTTGTAAATTTGTTTTTACAAAAGAGAAATGATATACTTAGGAATATTCTATAAAGAATAGTTAATATAAAAAAGATAGGAGACATATATGAAATCACAATTATATAACAAATATTCCATTTATTTAAAAGAAAAATATGGAGAAAAAGTATATAAAATTCCTATTAATCTTCCTGTTACTTGTCCTAATCGAGATGGAGTTTGTGGGGTAGGAGGATGTGCTTTTTGTGGAGAAGAAGGTACTGGATTTGAAATGCTTTCAAACCAATATAGTATAAGAAAACAATTAAATGAAAATAAGGCGTATATAGGGAAAAAATATGGAGCAAAAAAATTTATTGCGTACTTTCAAAACTTTACCAATACTTATATGCCCCTTGAGGATTTTAAAACTTATATGGAGGATGCCATTGAGTCTTCTATAGTAGAGATAGCTATTTCTACTCGTCCAGATTGTATTAACGAGGAGTATTTAAAAGTATTACAAGAGATTACCCAAAAAACAAATATTAATATTAGTATTGAATTAGGGCTACAAACAGTAAATTATCATACATTATCTAAATTAAATCGTGGGCATGGATTAGCAGAGTTTTTAGATGCAGTATTACGAATAAAGAATTATGGATTTGAAGTATGTACTCATCTTATTTTAAATCTTCCATGGGATTCTCAAGAAGATGTTATAGAAAATGCAAAAATTTTATCAATTATAGGTATAAAACAAGTAAAACTACATGCACTTTATATTGTAAAAGATACTCTATTAGGTCAATGGTATAAAACTGGAGAAGTAACTATGATATCTTTAGAAGATTATATAGAGAGAGTTATTTGCTTTTTAGAATATTTAGATCCTACTATTGTTGTACAAAGATTAATTGGAAGAGCGCCCAAAGAAAATACGTTATTTGTTAATTGGGATACAAGTTGGTGGAAGATTCAAGATAAGATTGAACAGAAAATGAAAGAAGAAAATAGATATCAAGGTAGATTATTTCATTATACAAATGGTCCCGCTGTCAAACATTTTTTGGATGAATAAAAAAGAGATCTCTTAAATAATACAAAAAGAGATCTCTTTTTGTATTATTTATTCTTGTTTTTAAAAAAGAACCAATAAATTAATAACAGAATAAAAATTAGTGGAATTAATACAAAAATCAAGCCTAATATAGTGCCAACTAAATGAAATAAAAGAGCCATTCCTTTTAGTAATAAAGGAATACCAAATTTAATAGTGATAAAGATTATTATAATAGATAAAATAATTTTTATTGTTCTATTTTCCATTTTATTCATCCTTTCATTAGTAATAATTTTTATTTCTCATATTCTTATATACGTAGAAGTTGTAGAAGAGTATGAAAATTGTTATAAAGTATTAGATCTACTGAAGAAAAGTTTTGATCATTTAAATTCCAACGATTCTGAAAGGAATACTAGGAATAAGAAAGAAAAATGTTTTAAAAAGAAGAAGATAAGTTAAATAAAACCTTTTATCTTACATGGAGTCTTTGACAAAAACTAAACAAAATATTAATATGATTAAAATAAGTACTCTATAGTACATAAGGAGGTTATATTTATGAGAATGAAAAAATGGATTGTAGTTGGATTAGCTGCTGGAATATCTTTAAGTATGTTTTCAGGTTGTCAAAAAGATAGTTCAAAATCAGATACTGCTGTAACAAATACACTTTTACAAGATGGTACTTGGACTGCAGAAGCGGATACATTTGATGATCATGGTTGGAAACCTACTGTTTCTATTAAAGTAGAAGGCAATAAAATTACAGAAGTAATTTTTGATTATGTTAATGAAAATGGACAATTGAAAAAAGAAGATGAAGGTTATAATATTGCAATGAAAGGAAAATCAGGAACCAGCCCTGAAGAAGCATTTCCCCAATTAGAACAGGAATTAATAGAGAAACAAAATGTGGATAATATAGATGTAGTAACAGGTGCTACTGTATCATCAGAAGATTTTAAAACAATAGCAAAAAAAGCTTTAGAAAAAGCACATGAATAATCTTTTCATAAATAATTCCCCAAGATATCTTGGGGAATTATTTATGAAAAGATTGAAAAGTTTATACTCTATTGTATATAATAAAAAGGATGTTTAATGATACCAAAGGATGTGTTAAAATGAAAAGGATAGAATTAAATTGTTTTTTGAAAGGTATACAGGTTTTGATAATAGTATTATTTGTATTAACAGGATGTGACAATAGACAAAAAAGTATTGTACAACAAGATGAGTATATGTTAGGTACTTTGATTCAAGCAAAAGTATTTAATATAGATAAAAAAAGTGCAAAAAAAAGCTTGACAAGAGCTTTTCAACGAGTACAAGAAATTGAAGAAAGATTTTCAGTTAATATTCCTACTAGCGAAGTTTCTTGTATTAATGAAAATGCAGGAATTATTCCTATTTCAGTTAATGAAGAAACGATTAAAGTATTGGAAAAATCTATTTATTATGCTAAGTTATCTGGAGGTGCTTTTGATCCAACTATAGGAGCATTAGTGAATTTATGGGGAATTGGTACAAAAGATGCTAAGGTTCCAGATAATCAATCATTAAAAGAAACAATGGATACCATTGGTTTTAATAACTTAATCATAAACAAGGATAAATTAACTGCATATTTAACAAAAAGCGGATCAAAGTTAGATTTAGGAGCTATTGTTAAAGGATATGCAGCGGATGAGATGAAAAAAATTTTAGTAGAAGAAGGAATTAAAACAGCTTTTTTGAATTTAGGTGGCAATGTTTTAGTGATAGGATCTAAAGTAGATGGAAGTCCTTGGAGAATTGGTGTGCAAAATCCTTTTCAAAGACGTGGAAATTATATTGGAATTTTAGAAACGAAAGATCAAGCTATTGTTAGTTCAGGAAATTATGAACGTTATTTTGAACAAAATAATAAGAAATATCATCATATTTTGGATCCTAATACAGGATATCCTTCAAATAATGGATTAGTTAGTGTAACTATTATTACTTCACAATCTATCGATGCAGATGCATTATCAACATCAGTTTATGTAATGGGATTAGAAAAAGGATTAGATCTAATTGAAAATTTACCAGATACAGAGGCAATTTTGATTACAGAAATGAAAAAAGTATATATAACTTCAGGATTAAAAGAAAAATTTCAACTTACGAATGGGGAATTTTCTTATGAAAAAAGGTGATTGGTGGGTTTTTTTAGGTATAGGGATAATAATTATATGTAGTTTTATTGGACTAAAAATATATAAATTGAAAAATAAAAGTGTAGATCAAGTAGCTATTATAAAACAAAACAATAAAATTATTGATGTAATTGAATTATCCTCAGTAAAAGAACCTGTTATAATAGAAATTAAAGATGAAAATAAAAAATATAATAAAATTGAAATCCAATCTGGACGTATTCGTTTTATAGAGTCTAGTTGTCCAGATCAAGTATGTGTACATACAGGGTGGATAAATGAAGCTGGAAGTATAGCAGTATGTTTACCAAATATGATTAGCATTGAAATTATACAAGCTCAACAAACTAAAGAGGTAGATGATGTTGTTTATTAAAAAATAACGAAGGGAGAAAAAAATGAGAAAAACAAAAAAATTAGTTACTTTAAGTTTATTTACAGCTATGGCTATAGGAATCTATGTAATTGAAGCTCAAATTCCTGTACCTATACCAATTCCGGCTGTAAAATTAGGCTTAGCGAATATTATTTCTTTAGTTGTTCTGATGATGATGGGATGGAAAGAAGCTTTAGTGGTTACTTTATTAAGGGTAATATTAGGATCGATTTTTTCAGGTAATCTTCCAGCTTTTTTATTTAGTATAGTAGGTGCTTTATTAAGTAATATTAGTATGATTTTTTTATATCAATATGGAAGAGAATATATTAGTATATATAGTATTAGTGTTATAGGTGCTTTATTTCATAACATAGGACAGCTTATTGTAGCTGCTTTTATTATTCAAAATGTTAAAATATATTTATATGCTCCTATATTATTAGTTTCAGGTTTGATAACAGGACTTTTTGTAGGCATTGCAGCTCAATTTATTTATAAACATTTTAAAAAGTTATTTTTTAATTAAGGTATTAAAAATAATTTACATAATTTTTTGACTTATAAAAAATTAATGTTTAAAAGTTGTTTTTAATATATTGTTTTATTGAGTACTATTTATAAGACTATATTATCTTTTTTGTTTATGTTATAATAAAAAAGTATTTGTAATAAAAAACAAGGATGGATGTGGAGTTTATGGAAACTTTACAATGGAAAAAGAAATTAATTCCTTATGAACAAGCGGTAAGGGAGTTAGAAGTAAAATTTCAAAATATTGCCCATCAATATCAAGTATTAAATCAACATTCTCTTATTGAATTAGTTACCGGTAGAGTAAAAACTATATCAAGTATATTAGAAAAAGCTAGAAAAAAGGATATACCTTTATCTGCTATATCAGAAAAAATAGAAGATATTGCAGGGATTCGAATTATATGTCAATTTGTAGAAGATATTGATAAGGTAGTTCATTTAATTCGAGAAAGAAATGGCAAAGATTTATGGATTGTGGAAGAAAAGGATTATATTGAAAATACAAAGGCAAGTGGATATAGAAGCTATCATATTATTATTCAATATCCTGTTTATACAGCAATAGGAGAAAAAAAAGTTCTTGCAGAAATACAAATTCGTACTTTAGCTATGAATTTTTGGGCTATTATTGAACATTCTTTACAATATAAATATAAACAAAATATACCAAAGGAAATAAGTAAAAGATTATTAAACGCAGCGGAAGCTGCTTTTAAGTTAGATAAAGAAATGTCTATGATAAGAAATGAAATTATAGAAGCTCAAGAGTTATTTCAATTAAAATCAGATATTATTGCTGATATTGTGAAAAATATTGAAAATTTACATGGAACAGGGAATTTAACAGAAGCAGAAGATATTCAGCGACAGTTTTTAAAATTATGGAGAGAAGGAAATATAGAAAAACTTAAAAAATTTAATCAACAATTAGATATGATTGTACAGATTTATGATGTTCAATCCCTGTCATAAGTAATGGGGGGAAAAAAATGAGTATATTTGCAATAGGTGATTTACATTTAAGTGGAGCAGTTCATAAACCTATGACTGTTTTTGGTTCTCATTGGCAGAATCATTGGGAAAAGATCAAAAAAAATTGGGAAGAAAATGTTACAGGAGAAGATGCTGTATTAATTGCTGGAGATATTTCTTGGGCAATGACATTAGAAGAAGCTTTAGTAGATTTAAAGGAAATACATCTTTTACCTGGTAAAAAAATTTTTATTAAAGGAAATCATGATTATTGGTGGAAAACGATTACAAAATTAAATCAAATCTTTGAGGATCAATTTTTCATACAAAATAATTTTTATATATACCAAGATTATATTATATGTGGTACTAGAGGATGGATATGTCCAAATTCTATTAAATTTACAGAACATGATAAG
Organism: Candidatus Epulonipiscium sp.; assembly: GCA_012524135.1. Classification (GTDB taxonomy): domain Bacteria; phylum Bacillota; class Clostridia; order Lachnospirales; family JAAYNZ01; genus JAAYNZ01. The sequence continues at coordinate 9,647 of JAAYSE010000152.1, forward strand.
AAAATTTATGAAAGAGAGTTAAAACGCCTTATTCTTTCTTTAGAGGAAGTTAAAAAAATAAAAGGGAAACAAATTATTGTTTTAACTCATTTTCCACCTACAAATGATCAATTAGATTCTTCAGGTTTTACAGAGTTATATGAAGAATATAGTGTTTCTAAAGTAATCTATGGACACTTGCATGGTGAGAATACTTTTTCACAAGGGTTACAAGGAATATATAATAATGTAAAGTATTATTTGGTATCAGCAGATTATATGAATTTTAATTTGCAAAAGATTTTATAGATAAGAGTACTTTTTATTATTGATAAAATATTAGAAGAAATGAATAGCTTTAATAGATTTTAGTCCTATTAGAAAATATACAGTGATATTTATATCTTGGATTTATATATTTATTTTGAAGGGAGAAACTAAATGATTCGAACTATTTTCTATGTTATTTATATCGTATTACTTTTATTATATACCCTTTTATATTTAGTATATTATAAGATTTTAGGAATATTAGGTTTATATGAAAAAAGAGAACAAGCTGTTCATAAGTGGGTAGCTCGTTGGGCAAAAAGTTTAGTACATGCAACTGGTGGACATGTAGAAATAGAAGGATTAGATTATTTAAGCAATTGTAAAAATGTATTATTTGTTAGTAATCATCAAAGTTATTTTGATATTTTACTTTTATTAGGTTTTATACCGAAAGAAAAGGCTTTTATTGCAAAAATTGAAACCCAAAGAATACCTATTATTAGTATTTGGATGAAATATATTCATTGTATTTTTATGGATCGTAAAAATTTGAGACAATCTTTAGAGTCAATTATAAAAGGAATTAGTCATTTAAAATCAGGTCATTCTCTTGTTATTTTTCCAGAAGGAACTCGAAGTAAAAGTTCTAATATGAATAATTTTAAAAGTGGAAGTATGAAATTAGCTACAAAATCAAATGTATGGATTGTACCTATTACACTTGATGGATCATATAAGTTTTTTGAAGAAAAAAATAGAATTTCCCCTGCAAATGTAAAAGTTATTATTCATCCTCCTATTGATCCTACAGAATTAACAGAAGAAGAACGTAAAAACTTAGCAAAAAATTTACAAAAACAAATAGAAACAAAAATTGAACAATAAAGGGTGTTTTTATGGATTTGCCACAAAAGTTTATACAACGTATGAAGATACAACTAAAAGAGGAATGGAAAGATTATCTACAAATTTTTAATGAACCGTATTCTTCAGGTTTAAGAGTTAATACATTAAAAATTTCACCGCAGAAATTCAAACAGATAGCACCTTTTCAATTGGAACCTATTTCATGGTGTAAAGAAGGATTTTATTATCAAAAAAATGTTTTTCCAGCAAAACATCCATATCATCATGCAGGTCTTTATTACCTTCAAGAACCAAGTGCTATGGCACCAGGGGCTATATTGGATATAGAACCAGGTGATATTGTGTTAGATTTATGTGCAGCACCAGGAGGTAAAAGTACTCATTTAGGAGCACGTTTGAACAATCAAGGGGTTTTAATAAGTAATGATATAAGCCCAACTCGTGGAAAAGCATTATTAAAAAATATCGAATTATTTGGTATTCGTAATGCAGTTATTTTGAGTGAAACTCCTGAAAAACTTTCAACTTTTTTCCCAGAATATTTTACAAAAATAATAGTAGATGCTCCCTGCTCTGGAGAAGGCATGTTTCGTAAAGATCCAAGTGCTATTAAAAATTGGGAAAATTATGGAGCAGAATATTGTTGCCCTTTACAAAAAAATATTTTAGATAATGCTGCTGCTATGTTAAAACCAGACGGACTATTATTATATTCTACTTGTACCTTTTCACCAGAAGAAAACGAAGGAATAATAGAAAACTTTTTAAAATGCCATCCAGAATTTAATATCGTTCCTATTCCATTAATAAAAGGGTTTAGTAAGGGAAAACCAGATTGGGTGAATGGAAGAAAAGATTTAGAAAATACTGTTCGATTGTGGCCATATAAATTAAAAGGAGAAGGGCATTTTATTGCTTTATTAAAGAAAAATAACTATAAAATAAAATCGGCTTCCTTTAATTTTTATAAAAATTCTTCTAGTATAAGAAATAAACAACAAGACAATGAAAATTTAAATGAATTTTATTGTTTCATTAACGAAGTAATAAAGGATCCTTCTTTATTACAGGGGAATATTCAATTAATAGGACAGCAAGTATTTTTAGTTCCTGACGGAATACCTTCTTTAAAAGGGATACGAGTATTAAGAAGTGGATGGTATTTAGGTGAGTTAAAGAAAAAAAGATTCGAACCGTCACAAGGGTTTGCAATGGGATTAACAAAAGAATCTGTAAACCAAGTTATTGACTTTTCAGTAAATGATACTCAGGTTATTAGATATTTAAAAGGTGAAACAATTGAAATTAAAGGTAATGCAGGTTGGAATTTAGTTTGTGTAGAAGGATATCCTCTAGGATGGGGTAAAATACAAAATGGAAGATTAAAAAATAAGTATTTATCTAGTTGGAGATGGATGTGATTAAAATAAAACAAATAAGAGTTGATAAAATTTTGTCATCTTCAGGAATAGGGAGTCGAAAAGAAGTAAAAAAATATATACGAAATGGTTTAGTTCATGTTGACGGAAAGGTAATAGATAATCCAGGTCTTCTTATCGATCCAATGGTACAAAAAATTTGTTTTCAAGGTCAAGAAGTTTTTTATCAACAATTTTATTATTATATGTTAAATAAACCTGCAGGGTTTATATCTGCTACAGAAGATAAATATGATCAGACGGTTATGGATCTTTTAAAACCAAAAGATCAGAAAAATTTATTTCCAGTAGGACGATTAGATAAGGATACAGAGGGTTTATTGCTTCTTACTAATGATGGAGAATTGACTCATAATCTTTTATCTCCAAAAAAGAAAGTACCAAAAACATATTATGCAAAGATTCAAGGGCAGGTTACAAAATCCGATAAAATTGCTTTTCAATCGGGAGTATTATTAGATGATGGTTATCATACGTTACCATCAGAGTTAAAAATTATTACTTCGGGAGATATTTCAGAGATAGAATTAACTATTTGTGAAGGTAAATTTCATCAAGTAAAAAGGATGTTTATAAGTAGGGGACAAAAAGTAATTTATTTAAAAAGAATTTCTATGGGAAGTTTAAAATTAGATGAAAACCTTGATTTGGGAGAGTACAGACCACTAACGGAAAAAGAAATAAAAGAATTAAAGGTATCTATTTAAAAAAATTAGAGGAGAAAAATAATGAAATTTCAAATTCGACAAAAAATATTTTCTTTTCGTGATCGATTTACTATACAAGATGAATTTAATCAACCACAATATATTGTAGAAGGAAAGTTTTTTTCATTCGGGAATAAGCTTACTTTATATAATATGCAACAAGAAGAACAAATTTATATTGAACAAAAGTTATTTAAATTTTTACCAGAATATTATTTTTATCAAAAAGGAAGATATATTGCAAAGATTAAAAAAGAAATTAGCTTTTTAAAACCAAAATTTTATATTGAAAGCATACAGGGGTATTATGAAATTTTGGGTAATATTTTTGCTCATGACTTTCAAATATTAAAAAATAATCAGTTAGTATGTACTGTTAATAAAAGTTGGTTTTCATTTACTGATACGTATGGAGTTGAAATAAAAGAATCAGAAGATCCTAGTTTAATATTAGCCTTTGTTATTGTTTTAGATCAAATATATCATGAAAATCATAATACAACTAATGTAAATAATAATTAATTTTTTATATTCTAAAATATATAAGTAATAAATAAATTATAATTTTTACTAGAAAGTTAAATATTTAAAAAGGAAATAAAGAGTCTTTTAACCAGAAAGCATCCGTATTATAAATACGGATGCTTTCTACATATAAATATACTTAATATGTATCTATTAGGTTTTTACTTAAAGAGAATATTTTTTTCCAATTCTGTTACTTCTTTTAGCCATATCCTTACACTAGCATCACTAGGCATCAGCCAATCACCACGAGGAGAAAGAGAAACAGATCCAATTGCAGGACTATCAGGTAAACAAGAACGTTTAAATTGCTGTGAAAAAAATCTACGATAAAATGTACCTAGCCAATATAAAATAGTTTTATTATTATATTTTCCTTTAAAGGCTTGTTGTGTTAAGTAAAAAATTTTTCTAGGTGAAAAACCAAAACGAATTAGATAATATAAATAAAAATCATGAAGTTCATAAGGTCCTACTAAATTTTCTGTTTTTTGTTGAATTTGATTTTCATTTGTAGGAGGAAGAAGTTCAGGACTTACAGGGGTATTTATAATATCTAATAAAGTTGTTTGTAAGATAGAATTAGATGTTTCTTGTGCAGCCCAATATACTAGATGCTTTATTAATGTCTTAGGTACACCTGCATTAATAGCATACATAGACATATGATCACCATTATATGTCGCCCAACCTAAAGCTAATTCTGATAAATCTCCTGTACCAATGACTAATCCTTGTTCTTTATTAGCTATATCCATTAATATTTGAGTTCGTTCTCTAGCTTGTGAATTTTCATAAGTAATATCATGAATAGTAGGATCGTGTTTAATATCTTTAAAATGTTGTAATGTTGCTTCTTGAATAGAAATTTCTAGACTAGTTATATTTAATAATTTCATAAGTGTTTGTGCATTATTATAAGTACGGTCAGTAGTACCAAAGCCAGGCATTGTAATTCCAATAATATTTTTTCTTTGAAGTTTCAATGTATCAAAAGTTTTAACTGCTGTTAATAACGCCAATGTAGAGTCTAATCCCCCTGAGATTCCAAGAATAATTTTTTTAACTTGGGTATGTTCTAATCTTTTGATTAGACCATAACTTTGAACTTTAAAAACTTCAGAACATTGCTTATTAAAGTTTTGTTGAGAAGGTACAAATGGATGTGTATTAGGAGGAGGTAATAAAGTTTTAATTTTTTTAGGTTTTAATTCAAAAATGATTTTTTTAATCTCTACTTGTGGTGAAAAATATTCTTTTATATTATTTCTAAAAAAAGAACTCCTTTTTCTTTTTTGTATAATTTGTTCGAAATCTATATCGGCATAAATAATAGAATGATGAAAAGACTGTTCATTTTTTAATTGTTTATTGTGTGCAGTAATGCAAGAGGAACCTATAAAAACCTTATCTGTTGTAGATTCTCCAGTTCCAGAAGTAGATAGATAGCCGGTAATACAGCGTAATGCTTGTTGTTGTACCATATTTTGATGATATTCATAAGAACCAATTATTTGAGGTAAAGTATGAGGATGTATAATTAGTGTTGCTCCTTCTAAGCATAAGAAAGTACTAGGTGGAAGAGGGGAATAAAGGTCTTCACCAATTTCAGTACCAATACATAATTCAGGTTGATTTTTATTTTGAAAAATTAAATTTATACCGAAGGGAACTTGTTGGTTACACAGAGTTATAGTATTTTTAAATTTTATATTAGAAGTAGAAAACCATCTTTGATCTTGAATTCCACTATGAATCGATAAAAAAGTCTTAGGAATAACACCTAGTATAAGTCCTTGATGTAAAAATAAAGAACAATTATATATTTTATTTTCAATTTGCAAAGGCATACCAATATTAATAATCATATCGATGTTTTTTGTATGTTCAAGTACCCGTGTTAGTTGTTCTGTACTATTATGTAATAGAGAGTTTTGATAAAATAAATCACCACAAGTAGCACCTGTAATGCATAATTCTGGAAAAGAAAGAATTTGAATATCATATTTTATAGCATTATCAATTAACATTAATATTTGATCTGTATTATAAATACAATCTCCTACAATTATTTTAGGAATAGCACTTCCTACTCGGATATAACCAAAATTCATTTTTTTCACTTCCTAATCAGATGTATTATTTTTATATTTATGTTTAATATACTTTAATATATAATTATAGTATTAAAAAGTAACTTCATTTTTATTATGAATATAGATCTATTTCTCTTCTATAGTATCATAGGCATTATAAGATATCAAAACTTTTATTTATATATTGTTATTTTTTTAAGTTTTGTTACAATGATTAAAAAGGTATTAAAAAAGAAAAAATTAAATAATAATAAAAGGGGGATTTTCGAGTGGATATGAAAATAAAAATGGGAAAGCAAAAAAATATTGCATTGGTTGCTCATGATAATCGAAAAAAAGATTTGGTAGAATGGGCCAAAAAAAATAAAGCGATATTAAGTCAACATTTTTTATATGGAACGGGTACAACAGGAGCTCTTATTACTAAAGAAACAGGATTACCAGTACGTACTTATAAAAGCGGCCCTTTAGGTGGTGATCAACAAATAGGAGCTAGAATTGTAGAAGGAGATATTGATTTCCTTATTTTCTTCTGGGATCCTCTAGAAGCTCAACCTCACGATCCAGATGTTAAAGCTTTATTAAGAATTGCTGTGTTATGGGATATTCCTGTTGCAAATAATCAGGCTAGTGCAGATTTTATTTTTAGTTCTCCTTTAGTTCATGAAGAATATGAACGAATAATTATCGACTATACAACTAGGAGAATGCAATCGAATCAAAAAGATAAATAAATAAAATAAAAA
>JAAYSE010000153.1 GCA_012524135.1 Candidatus Epulonipiscium sp.
CTTATATAATAACTCATGCTTTCATTTGAAAATTCTCCTCCATAAGCAGGAAATCCAATCATCAATCTCTCCAAGAGAGTTTCTCTAATTTTCATATCTAAAAGGTGTATTTACAAAGAAAACAATGTTTTTACTTTTATTTTTAGTGAGGATAGGTAGTATTTTATTTACCTGTGTAAACTCATAGTTACAAGTATATAATTATATCTGTCGTCTGGTTCTAAATTATATATCACTTAAATAGGGTATAGTTCTATCGTATTTATTTTAATATCTTTAAGCAAAAGTCCAGCATTTTTATGGTTTCTAATCTTTTATTCCTTGCAACAATTATAACTTCATGAACCGACTTAAAAAGTTTACCAGAAAATATACTGCCAATAACATCTGCCCCGTAAATTACAAATCTCATATTACTTGCCCTTTTATCAATATTATATTATTGATAATAAACATTAATCTACTTATACGTAACTTAAAAGGATTCTAATATAAGTATACTAAATAATTATTAAAGAACTAAAGTCCTTCCTTGTCATGCACTGCTTACAGCAATTAGATCCTAATTACTCTAAGCAATGCATGAATTATATTTATTAAAAGTTCCTGAAACCCTTGATTTTATGACACATATTGCACCCATCACTATTATGATATGTTCCCCTGTTGTATGCCAAATGTAACCATTGTTCTTGGTTTCCAATGCTCTTTTTACTATTTCTTCTACTGCATATACCTGATATGGTCTCAATACTAATAACTGTCCGTCTGTTTCTTTCAGTACCATATATCTAGCTATCATCTTAGATATATGGCATTTTTCTAAGAATGTTGTACTAAATATTTTAAATTTGTGATTCTATTATTTTCCTTATCTGTCCAAAAGAAAGTATATTTATAATTTAAATCTCCATCAGAGTTAGCAAAATATTTAGTATCTACACCATTTGATACTACAAATATTTGAATATATCTAAATAATCCTGTATACGAATGGGCTTTATACCTACAAATTTGGTTAAAAGCTTCTTTCATATCTAATCCTCTTCTTTTTAATTCTATCTGAACCAATGTAATGCCATTTATAAGTATTGTTACATCATATCTATTTTCATACTTTCCTCTTACTGTTATCTGATTTGTAACTAAGCAGCAATTTCTTCTTAAGGATAAGGATTTTAATTTGATTCAGGTTATTGGCCTCACTAATGATGATCCTATTTCTAAGGAATATCGTTGGCTAAAGCAGATTATTGAACGTTTAAATAGGACTTTTAAGTTTTCTTTATCAGGTTACTAATGGTTATGGTAGTGGTGAGGGTTCTGATGCTCATGTTGGCCTCTTTGTTGCTTATTACAACTTCCTCAGGTCTCACTCCTATTCCTATTGGGAGCCTTTGAATCCTATTCCTGAGCTTGAGGCTATTTCCAATATTCCTGGTAAATGGCAGAAACTTATTGAATTATCCAAAAAGCATATTTTAACAAAGCAAGCTTCCTAAGGTCTTCTACAAGTCTTTCCTCAACCTCAAAATCATTTGAAAAATCGGTTTAATGGCTGTCAAATGTATTTCTTGACTGACATTAAATCCGTATTGTTATGCTTAGAATTGGTTAGGAGAAATATTTTACCATAATCATGAATTTAGAATATATTTCCTGCTATCACTTAGTTTTTTTAAAATATTTAGAACCATTTATTGTATCTGGTTTTTCATACTCCAGTTAACACTATCGGTTGTTTTGCTTATGTTTTACCCCAAAAGATTATCTGTAAAATATTTTATAGAATTTATTTTACTCATGAATCCTATATTTCTATCTTTTAAACAAATATTAAACTTTAGTTTTTGTCAACTTATTA
>JAAYSE010000154.1 GCA_012524135.1 Candidatus Epulonipiscium sp.
ATATTTATGAAAATTATATATAGAAGTCAATATATGGAGAGATTAAAAAATTTAATCGGCACTCCTGACATTAAGATTATTACTGGAATGAGGAGATCAGGAAAATCGGAAATCCTTAGAGCATTAAAAAAAGAGATTTATGAGATAGACAAGAGTTCAAATATTATTGTAATTGACTATGCGAATCTTAAATTTGATGACTTAAAAGATTATAAAAAACTTTATGAGTATGTTGAAGAGAAATATATAGATAATGTTCATAATGTCTTGCTTATTGATGAGGTTCAGTTATGTAAAAAGTTTGAACTAGCTATCAACAGCTTCCATAATAGTAAGAAGTATGATATTTACATCACTGGTTCAAATGCCTTTCTGTTAAGCTCAGATTTAGCTACCTTATTTACGGGAAGATTTATCGAAGTTCCTATATATCCTTTTAGTTTCAAAGAATACTGTCAATATTTTGAGCTAGATGGGGATATGAAGGATTTACAGAAGTATTTAGTTGAGGGGGGAATGTCAGGATCATATTTATATAAAGATAAAAATGATGCCATTCAATATATAAAAGATATTTATATAACATCAGTTAAACGAGATTTAGTAGATAAGTATAGAATTACTGAGGAAGCCTTATTAGATACCTTAACTGAATATTTGATGGACAATGTATCTAACTTGACAACTGCAAACAACATAAGTAATACATTAAAAAGCAATAAAATTCCTACAAACCATGTAACTGTAAAAAATTATTTAAAGTATCTTTGTAGTGCTTTTCTATTTTACAAGGTTAAAAGATATGATGTCAGAGGGAAAAAATATCTAGCAACAAATGAAAAATATTATCTTGTCGATACTTCTTTTCGATTTGCTATCTTAGGTACAAGAAACATGGAATACGGAAGAATGTATGAAAACATTGTCGCAATAGAACTCTTAAGAAGAGGATACGATATTTATGTTGGAAAGTTATATCAAAAAGAAATAGATTTTGTGGCTTTTAAAAATAATGAGAAATTTTATATTCAAGTTTCAGATAATATTTCAGAGAAAGAAACCTTGCAAAGAGAATTAAATCCTTTAATTTCAGCTAAAGACGCATATCCTAAAATGCTCTTAGCAAACACTGGGCATGGAGCATATGATATTGAAGGAATCAAGATAATGGACTTATCTGAATGGCTCCTAAATTAATAGAAAAGAGTATTCGCAAACTTTGGACATGCTATAAGATTTGCCTTTTGGGTCTGGTCCTCTACTTTTACAATCAGCTGAAATATTAGGCAAAGACAAGGGGGTGCGGACCACTTTTCAATTGATAAATACAGGAAAGGTGATGAAATGTTTGAAAAATACATGTTGGTAGATTTATTTTCCGGCTCCTACAATGAAGAAAACATAGGACATGAAATACTTAATGATCAGAAAAATCCTATTACCGGAAAGTACTATGGATATCTGCCACCACATGATAATCCAAATATTCTCAAATTAGGTGCTAAGAGTACAGATGATTTTATTGATGATATATTGGTTGTTTTTGTAAGAAAAATTTATGATATATCAATCGATAGAAGAATTATAGGTTTTTATCCGAGCACTCGAATTTATAAAAAGGCACAAAGCGGAGAAGAATTATCGAGAGACTTTAAAGATAAAGACGGTTCGATTAGGACAGCTTCATATTCGATGGAAAGCACCGAATACTATCCGGTTTCATCAGAGTTTTCACTTGTTATAGAAACACAAAAATATAATTCTTACATGTTCAGGAAGCAAAGGGTATATGGTGGAAAGTATCCAGAATTAGATTCGATAATTTATAATTATGTTAAGCGCTTGATAAATGGAGAAGACCTAGAAGATGATATTATCTCCCAACAGGAGTTGCAGGAGATTTCCGGAGCAAGCGAGCAAGCTATTCAAAATGCACCGAAAAGAAAAATTTTATTTGAGAATCGGACATCTGGGAAAAAAGTTCTAAGAAATCCTCAATTAACAAAGTCAGCCATTATTGCGGCGGACTATAAATGCGAGGGCAATGCCAGCCACAAAACCTTTGTGAATAAACATGGAAAGTCATATATGGAGGGACATCATCTGATTCCCTGTACGCTGAAAAACGCCAAAGATATATGGGAGCAATTCGGCAGAAATATTGATTGCAAAGAGAATATTGTGTCTCTTTGCCCAATATGTCATAGAGCTGTCCATGTGGGAAATCAAGATGAAAAAAGAAGAGTGTTGTCCATTTTAATTTCAAAGCGATTGCCTGATTTACAAGAAATTGGGATAAATGTAACAGCAGAATATATATTTCATCTATATGGAGTGTAGAGTACGTGCTCATTGTCACTGAAACAGGGGGACTTTCTAGGATGTCTACTTTAGAAAAAATCTATAAAAATCTATATTCTCACTATGGAGATCTTGACTGGTGGCCGGCTGACACACCGTATGAGGTCATGGTTGGCGCAATTCTTACACAGAATACTTCTTGGAATAATGTAGAGAAAGCAATCAAACAATTATCGGGCAAATTGA
>JAAYSE010000155.1 GCA_012524135.1 Candidatus Epulonipiscium sp.
GGTGATATATTTAATCTGTCTATTCAAATTATTAAATAAGTCTTCAGATTTTATAAAGTGTTCATTTATAAATTGCAAATCCCCACTTTTAACCCTTTCAACTATTTCATCTTCATTCCCTGTATACGCTTCTATACTTTCCTTGAAGTTAACAAATAATTTTTTTATTTTCTCATCTTCATTACTGTCCATATAATTTTCTTCATACTCTTTTATAAGTTCTTCTATCTCATTTTTAGTACTTATCAATTTAACTAACACTAAATTTCTTTCATCTTGGTTATTTGCAATAATAAGTCTAAGTTCTAAATGCCTATACTCTGTTACCGTAGTAGCAATCTCCCCTAAAATCTTTATTCCAGGAGTATATTCCATTACCATTTTGCTAGAATTTTTATTAATCGTATCCATTCTTTGAATGGCTGTAAAACTGATAATAATTAAACAAATTAATCCTATAAAAAAAGCACCTAGTATTTTAGTTTTTATATTACATTTAATATTTAATCTATTCCCCCTATGATGACGAGACTTTAAAAACTTTTTAAAACTATTCATTGTTTTCTTTTTTTTCATAATTCTTATTCCTCCTAAAAATTAATAATAAGCTTTTTAAAATTTTGTATCTTTGGTACTTTTATATAAACTTCAAGTAATTATCATAACTCTATTCAAACTTAAAAATGGATAAAAATTGGAGCATATAATATATATCGGTATATACTTCTTTTATATTATAAGTATTTCAAACACTCTATCTACATTTTTATAAATTACAATATTAAAGAGTAAGATTATATTCCAGAAAAACTCAAACGGGCGATCAAAGACCTATCATCTTCCCGTTTCATCACCTATAACCTCTCTAATCTTTATAACATCAAAACCTATTTCAACAATTTTATAGAGACTATTCTTATTGTTTTTAATGTATTCAATAAAATCCTTTTCCCCTATTTCTTTATGATTTTTTCCTGAATCATCTAAAATATAAAATTTGGTATCTTTATCTTTTTCTATGATAAAAGAGTCTGGATAACTCGTTGGATTATTTATATAATATCCATCCGATAGACGATTTTTATCAATTTTTAAATCATGTAACCTTTCCTTGTCTTCTAATGTTAAAAACTCTACTTTATCAAAATCGATAAAATTATTCTCGCTCCATTCATACTTTTTAGTTTCCATTATATATCCATAATATTGATTGACGGGCAGAGTATAAAAATCTTCTAATGCTACGTTTAAAGAATAATCGAAATCATAATCCTTTGCATTATTTTTAATAAAATCCAATGCTACATCTTTGTAATCCAACCGACTTTTATCTTTACCTGCATCTGCTTTTTCTTGGATTTTATTATAATATGTTTTTAAATCCAATTCACTTTCTATATATTCATAGTACATCATACCATGATTATCCATCCATCGATCTACACACCAAATACCCTCTTCTCCCTCTTTTGCAGGCTGAGATAACAGTATTTTATAACTTCCACCTTCTCTAAGTTTATACTCGGCTACATGATGGTTGCCTGTAAATGTTTCTTTTTCTTTTAACCCTTTATTTTCAAGAAAATCAATCAGTTCTATTTCTACCCCTATCTTAGTTTCATTTCCTCCTCTTTCACCTAAATAAATAATACCCATAAACTTATGAGTATTGCCATTGTTTTCAAAAATTAATAATGGTTTACCCAGACTCATCTTTTCTTCTGTTATGCTATTATCCTCTTGATACTCTATAACATTAAACATTTCTGGATCTTCTGCTTTAATTTTATATTCCCATTTATAGATATCGATATCTCCGTTTAAATA
>JAAYSE010000156.1 GCA_012524135.1 Candidatus Epulonipiscium sp.
AGGAAGGTATTGTTCAGACACCTGCTTCTACCTTTTTAAAAAGTTTTGACTTTTATTGTATAGGTCTTATTTTATTCTTCTATCTAGGAGTAGAAAACTGTATTAACGGATGGTTTGTTACCTATCTTCAAGAAATTGGTGTCATGAGTGAAGCTTTTGCCACAAACCTAGTTTCTGTTACCTGGTTTGTTATTATGATTGGACGATTAACTACTGGATATTTATCCACAAAGTTTTCTAAAAAAACATTAATACTAATCAATTGTATTGGTAGTACATTCGCTTTCTTCCTTTTAATTTCTACTAAAAGTATTGTGTTGATTACTATAGCTATTGTAGCGTTAGGCTTTTTCTTGGCAGGTATCTATCCTACCAGTATTGCTAATGCTAGTTTCCTTATTAAAGGTTCTGCATCCGGTATGGCTTTGTTATTAGCTATCTCCGCTTTAGGTGGTATTATAACACCTCAAGTTATCGGTTGGATTGCAGATTCCCTTGGAATTGTAGGAGCCATTAGTTTCTTAATCATTAATGTAGCCCTTATGGTAGTTTGTGCTACTATCAACTATCGAAGAAAAGTAATCGAATAAAAAGCCTTATTACTTAAACATAAAAAAGAGTAGGATTTATAAATCCTACTCTTTTTTATGTAAACTTTATTAAAAATCTCCTTTTTTATGAACATAATATCCTAAACATGCAGCACCAATAACAAATACGCCAACGACAACCCAAGCTACCCAATCCGTTACCATCATAAATTTCACCTCTCTCTATCGAACCATTTTATTGATACATAAGAGAGGAATTGTTTTTATAAGTACTCCCATGAAAACGTTGAGTACAAATATCATAAATATTTCTTCTTTGATCTACTACATAAGAATAAAAATAAAAAAGGCTTAAAATGCATAAAAGAAAAATCAATAATGGGAAGCTTGGTTGTACTAAATATAAAATGGTTGAAAAAGATACTGTTTGTACGGAAGATGTAGCATTGGAAACCCAAAAATAAGTTTGCGAATCATAGGGGGAATAAATAGGATAATGAATTTGAAAATTGGATTTATAAAAAATAGATACGATTAGATATATACTAATGATAGTAATACATATGTTTTTTATTTTTTTATCTCTCAATTTATTCCCTCCTTTTTCTTTATAGCATCATTGTTTTCACACGTCTGTTTGTTCAATTTTTACTATTTTTATAAAAAATAATTTTTTATTTTTCTATTTGCCTATTTAAAAACCACTTTAATGTTTCTTTTGCTTTTTCAACCCTTTCTGTATTGGAAACAATACCTATTACAGGTTTATCTGCCACAAAACGTAATTCTTCTACTATAGGATTGTCCCATAAATAAATTCCATAAATCTTTGCTATTCTATCCTCTTCCGTTTTTCCTTGTAACCAAAGTTCTTCCCATTGTTTTAATTCCTCTTCTGTAAAAAGTTCTGTTAAAGGAATAAAGGCTTGTTGTTGAATATACTCATTAAAATCAGAACTATTGGCAACGATAATGTCAATTTCCCTACTAGCTAACATCGCCATCAATTTTTGTGTATTGGCCATACTAATTTCCATTAGTTCGGGACTATCTGGATTAATCATAAAATGATCTACTTTTGCTTCCGTTTCTTCTGTAGGGTCCTGTACAATTTCTTTTGTTAATATTTCTTGTACTCGTTCTGCTTGCTCCATATCTAAGTACTTTCCTATAAATCCTACAAAAACTCCTGCTTGTTTTGGTGGATTAATAAACAAATGATTAATCATTGAACCTGTAAAAAATAAAATAAACAAAGTAATAAAAATATGAATACGATAATACTCCCAAATATGTTCTACTTTTTCTTTTAATGTCATATCTTTCAAAGGTGAAGGTTTCTTTTGTTTCACACAAACCACTCCTTGTTTTTCTTTTAGTCTTCCATTTAGTCTTCCATATATAATATCCCTATCGTCTTAGGACCACAATGACTAGAAATAACCATTCCTGCTTCAGTAACTAAAATTTCTTCTATTTGAAACTGGGATTGTAACTTATTTTTTAAATACTCTACTTCTTCTAACGGACAAGCTGAATGACTAATAAAAACCCGATTTAATCGAAGCCCTGTACTAGTGCCCACATGATCTTGATAAAAGCCATCTAAACATCGTTTTCTATTTCCTCTATATTTGCTTCCTACAATCATACCACCATTTTGGACAATAATTTGAGGACGAATTCTAAGAACCGTACCAGCTAACATCTGAACAGAACTACAACGCCCTCCCATATGCAAAAATTTTAATGTATCAATAAAAAAACTGCTTCGTACTTTAGGAACATCTTCTTTTATCTTTTTTACAATACTCTTTGCATCCATCCCTTGTTGAACCATTTCGGCTGCCTCTAAAACCAATAATCCAATACCCGTGGATAAATTTAAAGAATCTATGATATGAATTTTATCCTTATCTAACTCTTGTGCTGCCAAACAGGCGGATTGATAGGTAACAGAAAGTTCAGAGGATAATCCCATATAGATCACATCATATCCCTTCTGAACCCAAGGGCGAAAAGCAGACTTAAAATCTTCTACTGTAGGAGCTGATGTTTTAGGAAGTACTTGATGTTCTTGGACTAATTGATACATTTCCTTTGTCGTTAAATCTACTCCATCTCGATAACTGACGTCATTTAATACTATATACAATGGAATCACTGAAATATCATACTTCTCCAATAACTCTTTACTCAAATCCGCTGTACTGTCCGTAAAGACCTTTATTTTACTCATCATTAACCCTTCTTTCTTGTCTTCAACCTCTATTAAAAATCTTTTTTAATTTTCATTGAAAAATATTAAAAACTTCTAATATAGATCTTCCAGTTTAAATGCTAACTTTCATAAGTATTTGAATTTATGAAATTTAATATCTATATAAACTATAAAACAGCAAAAGTTACATTGATAGTATTATACCATCCTTTTTTCTTTTTTTCTATAAGAGAAAAAGGATTACCTCGATCCTTCATTCTATAAAGAATCTCCGTAACCCTTACTATTATTCATTACTTTTAATAATAACTACTTACTTTTTCTACTTCCAGGTTTTACAATATCTATTTTCCCCTCTTTACATAAAGGACAATTTTCTTTTTCATATGATACTACATCGGCTGTATATGCTGCATATAAAGGACAACCAAAATCTGTAGTTCCATTACTTCGATCCACCAATACAGCTACTCCTACTACTTCTCCTCCTGCTTTTTGTACCAAATCAATGACTTCTTTAACCGATCCTCCTGTTGTAATTACATCTTCTGCTATTACTACTTTTGCTCCTTTCGGTATTATAAAACCTCTTCGTAAGGTCATAACACCCTCTTCTCTTTCAGCAAAAAAATTTCTTACTTTTAATTGTCTTGCTAATTCATAAGCAACAATAATTCCTCCCATAGCAGGTCCTACTACTACATCCACTTTTTTATCCTTCATTTGATCTACAATCGTTTGAATTACTTCGGTCATATGCCAAGGATATTCCAAAATTCTTGCACACTGCATATATTGATTACTATGTCGACCTGAAGTTAATAAAAAATGTCCTTCTTGTAATACATTCGTTTCTTTTAAAATTTCTTCTACTCTTTGTTGATTCATTTTCTATCTCCCTCTTTATTTTATATATAAATAAATTCTATATTATCGATATTCCATTTCATATAATTCCTCGAATTTCTGCTAAATCTTTTACTCCATACGTATCCATATATTTTTGAATACCTTCTACTACTTCTAAAGATGCCCTAGGATTATTAAAATGTGCAGTACCAACCGCTACTCCGGTTGCTCCTGCCATAATAAACTCAATGGCATCTTCTCCTGTCATAATACCTCCCATACCAATGATAGGAAGATTTACTGCTTTATTTACTTGATATACCATACGAAGAGCAACTGGCTTGATAGCAGGTCCTGAAAAGCCACCTACTTTCATTGCTAATACTGGTTTTCTTCGATAAATATCAATAGCCATCCCTAATAAAGTATTAATCAATGACAACCCATCTGCTCCTCCTGATTCGGCAGCACGAGCCATTTCTGTAATATCCGTTACATTCGGACTTAATTTTACAATTAAAGGTTGCTTACTATATTTTTTTACTTCTTTTGTTACCTTCTCGACCATAAAAGGATCGGTACCAAAGGCTACGCCTCCCTCTTTTACATTTGGACAAGATATATTTAATTCTAATAAATCTACATCCACCTCTCCTAATCGCTCGGCTACTTGACAATATTCTTCTATCGTTCTTCCCGCTATATTAACAATAATCTTCGTATCATATTGTCGCAAAAATGGAATATCATTCTCTATAAAAGCTTCTACTCCTGGATTTTGTAATCCTACACTATTTAGCATTCCACCATAAGTTTCTGCTATTCTAGGAGCTGGATTTCCTTTCCACGGAGTAATGGCTACTCCTTTTACCACCACTGCTCCTAATTGATTTAAATCCATATATTCTCCATATTCTCTACCAGAACCAAAAGTACCTGATGCAGTCATGACTGGATTTTTAAATTCTACTCCTGCAATAGTAATTTTACTATTCATCCCAGACTACCTCTCTTCCATTAAACACAGGACCATCTTTACAAACTCGTCGATATTCCCATTCTCCCGTTTCTACATTTTGAATTTTACATACACACCCTACACAAGCTCCAACCCCACAAGCCATTCGTTCTTCTAATGATACTTGAATAGGATATTGTTTCTCCTTCGCCCATTTTACTATGTTTTTTAACATCGGCTTAGGTCCACAACTATAAATCATTGCTTGTTCTTTTACATGCTTTTTCTGATTTAATAAATCTAATACCGTCCCCTTATATCCATAAGATCCATCATCTGTGGCCACATATACCTGATTCGTATACTGTTTAAAAGTATCTACTAAAAATGGATCACTACGAAATCCTAAATAAACTTCTACATTTCCTGATAATCGTTTTGCCAACTCCACCAAAGGTGGAACTCCCAATCCTCCCCCTATTAAAATGGAATGTTGTTCTTTCTTTAGTTCATCATAACCATTACCTAAAGGTCCAATAATATCTACTTTATCCTGCGATTGATATTGAGCAAATTCCCTAGTACCTTTACCAACCACTCCATAAACAATCGTAAGTATCTCTCTCTTTTCATCCACTTGACAGATACTGATCGGGCGGGGCAATAATCGTTGACCTTGATTACAATACAGATTAATAAATTGTCCTGGTTGTATTTTTTTTACCATCTCTCCTACTTGTAAATCCATTTTATATACGTTTTGAGCTATTTCTATATTTTTTAAAATTTCCACTCTTTTTTTATTTTTCCACTGTTCTTTTGTCAAACACATGCCTTTCGCTCCTTTCTTCTCTAGACAAACAAATAGGTTCTATTTTTTGAGGATCTATCCTTTGTTCTAATAATGTTACTAACGCCTTTACCGTATCTAGAGAAGTAAAGACTTCTACAGAAGCTTCCACCGCTGCTCTTCGAATACGAAAACCATCTCTTTTTGCATCATTTCCTTTTGTAGGTGTATTAATAACCCAATCGACTAAACCACTACGAACTGTATCTAATATATTGGGAATTCCTTCTCGAATTTTTTTCACTCGTTGCACCGAAATCCCTTCTCGTTCTAATATTTCAGCCGTTCCTTCTGTTGCAATAAAGCGATAGCCTAACGCTGATAATCGTTTGGCTAAAGGTAAAAATTCAGCCTGATCATAAGGTTTTATCGTTGCTAAAATTTTTCCATTAGGGCGTGGCCATGTAATTTCTGCTCCTAAAAATCCTTTATATAAAGCTTCTTCTATGGTCTTTCCTACTCCTAATACTTCTCCTGTTGATTTCATTTCTGGTCCTAAACTAACTTCTACTTCTGGCAATTTTTGTGTAGAAAATACTGGCACTTTCACACATATAAGAGAAGCATCTGGATACATACCTGTTCCATAGGGTAAATCTTTTAATTTAGATCCTAACATTACTTGAGTAGCTACATCAATAACCGGTATACCGGTAACTTTACTAATAAAAGGTACAGTACGACTTGAACGTGGATTTACTTCAATAATATATAGTTCACCTTCAAACTCGATAAATTGAATGTTCACCATCCCAATAACTTGTAAACCTATAGAAATTTTCTTAGTACAATCTAAAATTTTCTTTTTCATAGTTTCTGATATATTTTGACTAGGATATATAGAGATACTATCTCCCGAATGAACCCCAGCTCGTTCTAAATGTTCCATAATTCCTGGAATTAAAATATCTTCTCCATCGCAAATGGCATCTACTTCTATTTCTCGCCCAATTAAATAACGATCAATAAGAACTGGATTTTCCTGATCTCGATCAAAAGCATCTTTTAAATACCTTTGCAATTCTTCTTCATGATAGGTAATTTCCATTCCTTGTCCACCTAATACATAGGAAGGTCGTACTAAAAGCGGATATCCCAATTGCTCTCCTTCTTTTAATCCTTCTTCTAAACTCCATACTGCTTTTCCTTGAGGTCTTGGAATTTTAAGCTCTTCTAACAATTGATCAAACTTTTCTCGATCTTCCGCTGCATCAATTTGTTCTGGTTTTGTTCCTAGAATAGGAATATTCATTTCTTTTAAAAACTTAGCTAATTTAATCGCTGTCTGTCCACCAAATTGTAAAATAACTCCTTGTGGTTGCTCTCGTTGAATAATATTATAGACTTCTTCTTCGGTTAAAGGTTCAAAATACAAGGTATCTGCAATATCAAAATCTGTACTAACCGTCTCTGGATTATTATTAATCATAATGGTCTCAAAACCTGCTTTTTTGAGCGCTAAAATACTATGCACGGAACAATAATCAAACTCAATACCTTGCCCAATTCGGATTGGTCCGGACCCCAACACTACTATTTTTTGTTTTTGACTTTCTCTTTGTTCATTTTGTCCTTGATAAGTAGAATAATAATATGGAGTAATTGCTTGAAATTCTCCTGCACAAGTATCCACCATTTTATACGAAGGATAAATTTCCCATTCTTTTCTCTTTTGATAAATTTCTCCTATTTTACATCCTAATAATTGTGCTATTCCTTTATCCGAAAAACCTTTTTGTTTTAAATTGCGAAGCCAAGGTTCTGTTAATTCTTCTATCGTACTATTTCTTAATTCTTCTTCTGCTTCTACGATTTCTTTAATTTTATAAAGGAAAAAGAGATCTATACCCGTTATTTCATGCACTTTTTCTAATCGATATGCCTTCCGAAACATTGTAGCTACATCAAAAATTCGTTCATCATCCGGGATTTGTACTCGCTTCTTTAGTTCTTCTAAACTACGTGATGCGGAATTAGGATGTAATAATGTATATTGTCCAATTTCTAAAGAACGAATTCCTTTTAATAAAGCAGATTCAAAAGAAGATCCGATAGCCATCACTTCTCCTGTAGCCATCATCTTCGTTCCTAGTGTTCGTTTCGCTCGTTGAAATTTATCAAAAGGCCACTTTGGTATCTTAACAACAACATAATCTAAAGTTGGTTCCAATGCTGCATACGTACTTCCTGTTACTGCATTCGGTATCTCATCCAGATGATAACCAAGTGCAATTTTAGTTGCTACTTTGGCAATAGGATAACCTGTTGCCTTAGAAGCTAAAGCAGAAGAACGACTGACTCGAGGATTAATTTCAATAACCACATATTCAAAACTTTTTGGATTTAGAGCAAATTGTACATTACATCCTCCTTCAATCCCTACTGCTTCAATAATAGCATGAGATGCCTGTGCGAGCATTTGATGTTCATAATACGATAAAGTTTGAGAAGGTGCTACCACGATACTATCTCCCGTATGAATTCCTACTGGATCGACATTTTCCATATTACAAACCGTAATACGATTTCCTGCTCCATCTCGAATGACTTCATATTCAACTTCTTTCCATCCTTTTACGCTTCGTTCTAAAAGCACTTGTCCCACTCGACTCAAGTGAAGACCTTGAGATAAAATTTCACGAAGTTGTTCTTCATTCTCTGCAATACCTCCTCCACTACCTCCTAAAGTATATGCTGGTCGTACTACTACGGGATATCCAATTTTCTTAGCAAAATCAAGTCCTTCCTCTAGAGTTGTTACAATAGTGCTTTCAATAATTGGTTGTTTTATTTCCTCCATTAATTCTTTAAAAAGTTCTCGATCTTCTCCCTTTTTAATCGATTCGATAGAGGTTCCGATTACTTTTACCTTGTATTTTTCTAAAATACCGGTATCATATAATTCTACTGCCAAGTTAAGTCCCGTTTGCCCTCCCATTCCAGCTATAAGAGCATCTGGTTTTTCTTTGGCTATAATTTTTTCCATCATTTCAATCGTTAATGGCTCAATATATACTCGATCTGCTGTTTCTTGATCTGTCATAATAGTAGCTGGATTACTATTGACTAATATCGTTTCAATGCCTTCTTCTCTAAGAGCTTGACAAGCTTGGGTTCCTGAATAATCAAATTCCGCCGCTTGACCAATAATAATAGGTCCCGAACCAATAACCATTACTTTTTTCAAACAAATATCTTTAGGCATTTTGATTTCCTCCCGTCATCATTAAAAATTCATCTGCTAATCCCCAGGGATCTCCTAGTCCTTCTAAGACTTCCGGATGAAATTGTACTCCCATTATCGGCAAACTCTCATGTCGAAAACCTTCTAACGTTCCATCATTGATACTTTGATGAGTTACTATCAGTTCAGAGGGGAAAGAATCTTTTTTTATTGTATATCCATGATTTTGAACCGTAATATAAATTTTCCCTGTTACTATATTTTTTACTGGATGATTGACTCCACGATGACCAAAAGATAATTTTTCAATCTCTGCTCCTAAAGCAATTCCCAAAAGTTGATACCCTAATCCAATACCTAAAATAGGAACTTTCCCTATAATTTTTTTAATTTCTTGGATCACTTGTGTTAATTCTCGTGGATCTCCTGGTCCATTAGATAAAATTATTCCTTCGGGCTGATATGCTAATAGTTCTTCTGCCAATGTAGTAGCAGGAAATACCTTTAGATCACTGCCTTTATTATAAAACCCACGTAAAATACTTTTTTTCACTCCAAGATCTAGTACAGCTATTGCCTTATTTCCTCCTGTCCACGTATAAGGTTCTTTTGTCGTCACTTGGTATGCTGGTATGCCATAAGAAAAAGTATCCCATTTCTGCTTGATTTGACTAGGAGTTAAATCTCTTACCGTAATAATTCCCTTCATAGTTCCTTCTGTAGAAAGAATTCGAGTTAACGCTCTCGTATCAATACCTTTAATCCCTAAAATACGATTTTGTTTTAAATATCCTTCTAATTCTATTTCATATCGCCAATTACTAGGATATTCCGCTTCTTCCGATATAATCAAAGCTCTTGCTTTCGGAGTATCAGACTCCATATCGTCTAAATTAATTCCGTAATTTCCTATGAGAGGATAGGTCATCACTACTAACTGTCCATAAGAACAAGGATCTGTCAATAATTCTTGGTATCCTTGCATACGTGTATTAAAAACCACTTCTCCTACTGCTTCTTTAATATGCCCAAAGGCATTTCCTTCCATCACTATGCCATTTTCTAATATAAGTTTTGCCTTCAAGACCTAACCCCCTCTAAATTCTTTTTCATCTCTAATACAGCCATTCGAGCTGCTTGTACAAATTCTTTTTCCGTGAATTGTTCTTTATACTTTGGTTGACGATAAGCAGCTATAATCCCTCTCGATGAGTTTACAATAGCTCCTCTTCCTTCTTTATCAAAACATCCTGCTAAATCTTTAGCAGTAGCTCCTTGAGCACCATAACCAGGTACTAAGAAAAAGGTATGGGGTAATTGTTTTCGTAATGCTTGTCCTTGTTCTGGATAAGTAGCTCCTACTACAGCACCAATCGAACTATAATCATATTTCCCTATAAATTTTTCGCCCCACTTTGAAACTAAACTTCCCACTTTTTCATAAAGCTTGCTCCCATCTACAAGATCTACATCTTGTAATTGACCACTATATGGATTCGAAGTTTTTACAAGTACAAACAAACCTTTATTATATTCCCTGCAATCTTCTAAATAAGGTTCTACAGAGTCAAATCCCATATAAGGATTAATGGTAATAAAATCTTCTTGATATACCGTTACTTGTTTTTCTTCAATCGCTACTTGTCCAATATGTCCGTCGGAATATGCTTTTGCTGTAGAAGCAATATCTCCTCGTTTAATATCTCCGATAACAATTAACCCTTTTTCTTTGGCATACTTAATCGTACGTACATATACATCTATTCCAACAGCTCCCCATTGTTCATACATAGCTACTTGGGGTTTGACAGCCGGAATCAGGTCAGCCACTCCATCAATAAGTTGAGTATTGAATAAATAAAAAGCTTCTGCTGCTCCTTGTAAAGTTTTACCATAACGTTCATAAGCTTCTTCTTTAATATGTCTAGGAACAAAATTTAAATTTGGATCCAATCCCATTACTGTTGGATTTTGTTTTTCTTCTATTTTTTGGATTAATTGATCTATCATATTTTTACCCCTTTCCAATATTCTTTCTTCTTATTATATAGATAGCTAAATTCAAATTCTAACTTTCGCCATCATCTCTATGAAAAAATTACACGAGTTCTCCTTGATCGACTACAATTTTTCCATCTACAATCGTATATAGTACTTTTCCTCTTACTTTTCGTCCATGAAAAGGACTATTTTTACTTTTAGAAGCAAAAGAATAAACATCTATTTCATATTCTTGCTTAGGATCTATAATAGTAATATCTGCTATCCTGTCTTCTTGCAAAGTTCCTTTTTTAATATTTAATAGTTTAGCTGGATTCGTACTCATTTTTTCTACCCATTGCATAGGAGTTAAAATTCCCGGTTCTACTAGTTCTGTAATACCTAAAGGTACAGCAGTTTCTAATCCCACAATCCCATTCGCTGCTTTTTCATATTCACAATTTTTTTCATCTACATGATGAGGTGCATGATCGGTAGCAATGATATCAATGATTCCTTCCTTTAATCCTTGTTTCATCGCTTCTACATCTTCCTTGGAGCGTAATGGTGGACTCATTTTTGTATTCGCATCATATCCATCTACTGCCTCTTCCGTTAAAGCAAAATGATGTGGACAAACTTCCGCCGATACAGAAATTCCTCTTTGTTTTGCTAACCGAATAAAATCCAAACTTCCTTTGGTACTTACATGACATAGATGTAAATGAACGCCCGTACTCTCCGCTAATAAAATATCTCTAGCAATCATTACTTCCTCAGCTTCTACTGGAATTCCTTTTAACCCCAAAAGAGCCGCTGTATCTCCTGCATTCATACTTCCACCACCAACTAAATTAAGATCTTCACAATGATCTAAAATGGGAAGTTCAAACATCTTGGCGTATAACATTGCCTTTTTCATCAATCCAGCATTTTCTACAGACTTTCCGTCTTCACTAATTCCACAAATCCCCACTTCTGCCATCTTACCAATATTCGCTAACTCTTCTCCTGCCTGATTTTTCGTAATACTACCAATTGGTAATACATGAACACAAGCTTCTCTTTCTGCTTTCAGTTTAATATACTCCACCATAATCTCATTGTCAATAACTGGTTTCGTATTTGGCATACAACAAATCGTCGTAAAACCACCTTTAGCTGCACTTTGACTACCTGTTTCAATCGTTTCTTTATATTCAAAACCAGGTTCTCGAAGGTGCACATGTACATCGATCAATCCTGGTACCACCCAACATCCTTTTGCATCAATGACAAAAGCATCCTTAGAAGATATTTGTGGTTGTACAGCTTGAATTTTGCCATTCTTGATTAAAATATCGCATATCTCTTCTTTCTTGGTAGAAGGATCTATAATATATCCTTGTTTGATCAAAATTTTCATAGTTTTTTCTCCCTTCTGTAAGTAAGTGTAAAATAGCCATTCGAATCGCTACTCCATTTTCTACTTGATCATAAATCACCGAATGTTCTCCATCAATAATTTCTGTAGTCAATTCAACACCACGATTGACAGGACCAGGATGCATAATTAAAACATCTGGTTTTGCTAAAGCAAGGAGTTCTTTATGAATTCCAAAACAGTGAGCATACTCTCGAAGATCTGGAAATAATCCTCCTTTTTGTCGTTCCTTTTGAATACGAAGTCCCATAATGACATCTGCCTCTTGAATGGCTGTTGGTATATCCTTAGCAATCTCAGCTCCTAAACTCTTCATGCTAGAAGGTACCAACGTAGGAGGCCCACCTAGTACTACTTTTGCCCCCATTTTTGTTAATCCAAAAATATTACTTCTTGCCACTCTACTATGAGCAATATCTCCCACGATTGCTACTTTTAAATTTTCTATCTGGTTTTTCTTTTCCAAAATCGTAAACATATCTAATAAGGCTTGTGTCGGATGTTCATTGGTTCCATCTCCTGCATTAATTACAGAAGCTTTCATATTTTTCGCTAGCAAATGTGGAGCTCCTGTCATGGAATGACGAATAGCTATAACATCCACTCCCATCTGATCTAAAGTAAATCCAGTATCGATTAAACTTTCTCCTTTATTCACACTACTTGTTTGTACTCCTAAATCACTGACCTGCATCCCTAGATATTTACCTGCTAAAGTAAAAGACATTTTAGTTCGTGTACTATTTTCATAAAATAACGTGATCATATTATAAAGAACACATTCATGTTTTCTACGCAATGGCTTTTGCATTTGTGCTTTTTTTTCTTTGGCTAATTCTAAAATGATTTGTATTTCTTCTTTACTTAAATTCCTAATC
Organism: Candidatus Epulonipiscium sp.; assembly: GCA_012524135.1. GTDB lineage: Bacteria > Bacillota > Clostridia > Lachnospirales > JAAYNZ01 > JAAYNZ01. The sequence continues at coordinate 12,895 of JAAYSE010000156.1, forward strand.
CCTAACAAATCTTTTTTGCTCCACATGAAAACTCCTCCTTTAACCGTCTACATTATCTATTCTTAAATCTTTTCACATATCCATAACCTATAAAAAAAGCAATGCCTGAATATTAAAAACCAATATCCATACATTGCCTTTTTTGGTATTTGTAAAAATTAAAAGCAGACATAAACCCGAAATTTTTTCGGATTTTTGCCTGCATATATTTTGCTCCACAAAAAAGCGCACTCATGTTTCTCATGATAATTCCTCCCTTTTTGGTCTCTCTGGACCAGATTAAAGGTTAACATGCGACCTAAATTTATACCAAAATTATTATGTTATCTTCATGAAACTATATCATAAAAAGACAACTTTGTCAATAAAAAATAATACACTTATCATTTCTAATTACATACATAGCTTTTCTTAACAAGTACATAAAATACCTATAACCATTCCTAATAAAGCCCCTACCGTAGAAAGCTTACCTCCCCATAATTCTTTCGATTCAGGTAAAATTTCACCACAAGTTACATATAACATCACTCCACCCGAAAAGCCTAAACAAATAGGTAAAAAGGTGCTAGAGATTTCACTAACAAAAAAACCTGCAAAACTACCAATAGCCATAGGAACGCCCATATAAAAACTATATAGTAATAACTTAGGAAAAGAAATTCCCCCTTGTCTTAATACTATAGAAATTGCCATTCCTTC
>JAAYSE010000157.1 GCA_012524135.1 Candidatus Epulonipiscium sp.
AACATGGAAAGTTACTTATGAACCTGAAAGTATTAATCGTTTATTGGGTACAGATATTTCACATGAAGAAATGATTGATATCTTTAAAGGAATTGAATGTATGGTAGATCCAGAGAAAAAAATTGTGATACCTCCTACTTTTCGACCTGATTTATTGTTAGAAGCAGATTTAGCTGAAGAAGTAGCTCGATTTTATGGATATGATCGTATTCCTACTACTCTAGCTACAGGAACTCCTACCGTTGGAAAGAAAAATCACAAACAACAGATAGAAGATTTAACTAGAAGCGTTATGGAATCTCAAGGATTTTATGAAGCATTATCGTATTCTTTTGAAAGTCCTAAGGTTTTTGATTGGATTTTACTTTCTAAAGATCATCCTCTTCGACAAGGAATTCGTATAGCCAATCCATTAGGAGAAGATTTTAGTATGATGCGTACCACTCCGATCAATGGTATGCTACAATCTCTTTCTACTAATTATAATCGAAGAAATGAACAAGTTCGTCTTTACGAGTTAGCCAAAATTTATTTAGCTAAAAGCTTACCATTAGAAGAATTACCAGATGAACGAGTTCAATTAACTTTTGGAATGTATGGAGAAGTCGATTTTTATGATGCAAAAGGAGCAATTGAAACCTTTTTTGAAAAAATGTATATAGCAAAAGAGATAGAATACGTTCCAGAACAAGAATTACCTTGGATGCATCCAGGACGTTGTGCAAAAATTCTTTTACAAGGAGAAAATATTGGATATGTAGGAGAAATTCATCCTAAAGTAGCAGAAAACTATAGTATCAATACTCGTGTTTATTTAGGCGTAGTTGATTTACCTAAAGTAATTGAAAAAGCTACAATGGATCGAAACTATGTACCATTACCTAAATTTCCTGCTATGGTACGTGATTTAGCTTTGTTAGTAAAAGATGATATTCCAGTAAGAGAAATAGAAAAGATGATTGAACAACGGGGAGGAAAATTATTAGAAAGCTATGAGCTATTTGATGTCTATCAAGGACAACAAATTAAAAAAGGATATAAATCAGTGGCTTATTCTTTAGTATTTAGAGATCCTGATCGAACTTTAAAAGAGGAAGAAATTAATAAAGTAATGAAAAAAATACTTCATGGATTAGAAACAGAATTAGAAATTCGATTACGAGATATGTAATAAAAAACTCTTGCTTCAAAGCAGGAGATATGATATCATGTAAATGAAACGAAAGTTTCACTTGCATGATATTTTTATCTTCGGGTTCTATCCGTGGACATGGTAAGGCTAGGAGGAAATTATGTGGCAACGGTTGAAGATGTCGTAAAAAAATCAGGAGTCTCACGAAGTACGGTATTTCGATTTTTAAATGGGAGTAATGTGCGTGCAGATGCCAAAAAGGCAATTATTCAAGCAATGCAAGAACTCAATTATAAAACGGATATTATTTATAAATATCACAATATTAGTATTGATGTTAGTATTGCAAAAAACTTTGAAGGCTTTCAAGGATTTACAGAAATGGTACAGGGCATTACTCAACGAGCTGATGCAAAAGGAATCCATATCAATTTAGTGAGACATACCGGAGAACAAATTGTGCAAGACTATGAACGTTGGAATACGGAAAAAGAACTCAAAGGCGTTATTGTTATAGGAAAAAACAAAGAAGATGAGCATTTAGAAATTGAAATGTTACGCAGTAAAAAGATACCTCATATTTTTGTAAATCGGGTTTTTGAGGATAACGATATTAGTTATGTATCGGTGGATTTAAAAAAAGCTGCTTGTGATATAGTGAATTATCTTATTCAAAAAGGACATCAAAAAATAGCTGTTATTGGAAAACCAAATCAGCTAAAAGTAGATGAAGATAAAATGATGGGATATCGTGAAGCCTTTCAGAAAAATGGGATAGAAGTATCAGAAGAATATTTTTGTTCTGTAGATAATTCAAAAGAATGGGAAGAAAAAGCGAAAGAATTATTATCGGCAAAAGAAATTCCTACTGCTTATTTTGGTATCTGTGATTCTCACGCAATTAAGTTTATACATATGGCAGAAAATTATGGATTTAAAGTACCAGATGATATTGCAGTAGTAGGAATGGATGATGTTGAAGTAGCAGCATATTCAAGCCCAACTCTTACTACAATTCATATTCCATTTCGAAAAATGGGTATGCAGGCAGTAGATCAATTACTTCAATTAATTATTGATAAAGAAATTTGTTGTAGTAAAACAATCATTGGACATACTTTAATTGAACGAAGTTCTAGTTAAAGATTAGCGGCATTTGCTGCTTATCATATACACTATATAATATAAGGAGGATATGAACCATGGATATTCGTAATGCAACAAATCCCAAAGATATGAAACATTATGACTCTGAGAGATTACGAGAAGAGTACTTCATTGGTGGACTTTTTGTACCTGGCGAAATTAAATTTGTATATAGCCATGTAGACCGAATTATCGCAGGAAGTGCTTGTCCTACAACAAAAGCACTTAATCTAGAAGAAAATGTAGATACACAAAAAGATTTAGGAACTGATTTTTTCTTACAAAGAAGAGAATTAGGTGTAATTAATATTGGTGAAGCAGGAATTATTACTGTAGATGGAGAAAAATATGAAATAGGACCTCGAGATGGAATTTATATTGGAATGGGAAACAAGAATATTGAATTTTCAAGTGTAGATCCCAACAAACCAGCTAAATTTTACATCAATAGTGCACCTGCGCATAAAACATATCCAACAGTAAAAATTGATATTTCACAAGCAGAAAAAGAAACATTAGGAAGCCAAGAAGAAGCCAATCGTCGTACGATTAATAAATATATCATACCTACAACGGTTAAAAGTTGTCAACTAACAATGGGTATGACAGCATTAGAACCTGGTAGTGTATGGAATACGATGCCTACACATACTCATGACCGAAGAATGGAAGTATATTTATATTTTGATATGGATGAAGATTCAGTAGTATTTCATATGATGGGAGAACCTGATGAAACAAGACATATCGTTATGAGAAATGAAGAGGCTGTTATTTCACCAAGCTGGTCTATCCACTCTGGTGTAGGAACTAAAAATTATACATTCATTTGGGGTATGGTTGGAGAAAACCAAACATTCTCTGATATGGATCATGTTGCAATGAAAGATATACGATAAGAATGGAGGAAAATAAATGATATTAGATCAATTTAATTTAAAAGGAAAAGTAGCTATTGTTACAGGAGCTAGTACTGGATTAGGACAAGGAATGGCAATAGGTCTTGCAGAAGCAGGAGCAAATGTTGTAGGGGTAGACTATGTAGCTATGCCTGAAACTCAAAAAGAAATAGAAGCAATGGGCGGAAAATTTATTGGTATTGAAGCCAATTTATTAAGTATTGATCCTATTCAAGGTATTATTGATAAAGCGGTAGAAACATTTGGAAAAGTAGATATTTTAGTAAACAATGCAGGAATTATTCGAAGAGAAGATGCTATTAACTTTACAGAAAAAGACTGGGACGATGTAATGAATATTAACATCAAAACTGTATTTTTCTTCTGTCAAGCAGTAGCAAAACAATTTATCAAACAAGAAACTGGCGGAAAGATTATTAATATTGCATCCATGCTTTCCTTCCAAGGTGGAATTCGCGTACCTTCCTATACATCCAGTAAGAGTGCTGTTATGGGACTTACTCGTCTTTTAGCAAATGAATGGGCAAAATACAATATTAACGTAAATGCTATTGCACCTGGATATATGGCTACTAATAATACAGCACCTTTACGTGCAGATGAAAAACGTAGTAAGGAAATCTTAGATCGTATTCCTGCAGGACGATGGGGAACACCTAGAGACGTAGCAGGAGCAGCTGTATTCTTATCATCCGCTGCTGCTGATTATATTTATGGATATACTGTAGCTGTTGATGGTGGATGGTTAGCACGATAAGGAATTAATATATTACAAATCCATTACACACTGGATTTTTACCAAAGATCTCTTTATAATAGATATATTATAAGGAGGTCTTTTTCTATGAAAAAAAAGCAACGATTACGGAACATAGTACTTAGTAGCTTTCTTTTGATATTTTTTTCCTCTACTTTGGTACAAGGAGAAATGATAATACCGGATCAAATTCGTGTTGGTTTAAAACAGTATTTTAATAATGTGAAAAATATTTCTATTCAAAATACTAGTTTAGTCTTAGGATATGAAACAACAGGACAATGGATGGTAGAAACCATTTTTGAATCCTCTACAGGATATAGGATACAGCTAGCTCCAGGACGATACTATTTGATATCTCAAGAACATTTTTCTACCTATGAAGAAGCATTACGTTCTAGTTTACTCTTATCAGATCATTCTATTTTAACTTATCCTATGTATATAGGACCTCAGCAATGGAGAGTAGATATCGGTGGATTTTCTAGTGTACAGCAGATGGAAGAGATACAATCCAATCTTTTGCAATCAGGTTTTGTTTTTATAGAAGATCAAGAACAAAATCAACGAGTGTTGATACAAGGAGATCCTCAGAGTTCTTTTTTTGTCATGGGAAAAAGAGACGTACCTCAATTTGCTACAGGGAATGAAAAAAATGGGGTTACGGTATGGGAATTAGGAGAACGACAATATAGAGGAAAAATGGAATTTCATCGTTTGGATGAAGCAGGAATTACACCAGTTAATGTTTTGCCATTTGAAGAGTATTTGTACGGTGTAGTGCCCGCAGAGATTATTCCTTCTTGGCCTATGGAATCTCTAAAAGCTCAAGCAGTAGCTGCTCGTAACTATGCACTTTATCAATTGAACTATACAAGAAAATATGAACAGGAACCATATGATCTTTGTGATACCAATATTTCACAGGTATATAAAGGATATTCTATAGAGAATCATCGAACAACTCAGGCAGTTCAAGAAACCCAAGGACAACTTTTATACTATAAAGATGAATTAGTAGCAACATATTATTTTTCTACTAGTGGTGGACATACAGAAGATGCTGAAAATGTATGGTCTGGTGCAGTGGCTTATTTAAGGGGAGTGCCAGATATATATGAAGTAAATCCAGAAGTAGGTCCATGGAGAGAAGTATTATCTACTCAAAAAATTCAACAAGCTTTAAATAATAATGGTGTAGATATTGGAGAAGTAGTAGATGTAAATGTACAAGGTTATACGACCAGTGGCCGTGCATTAGAACTTCAAATTATAGGGACAAAAGGTACATATTCTCTTAAAAAGGAAACGATACGTTATTGGTTAGGATTAAAAAGTCGTAAGTTTCAATTAATCAAAGGGGGAAAAAATATGGATACCTTTATCTATGTAACCGGTAATTGGGGAGATGAGAAAAAAGCAAAAACGTTATCGACGGTATTTGTTTTAGGAGAAAATGAAGTTGCAGAAACAATGGTAAAACAAAATGAACCGATTATTGTACAAGGAAAAGAAAATACTAAAGTATATTCTATAAACAGTGCTACAGAAGATGGATTTGTTTTTGAAGGTCAAGGTTGGGGCCATGGTGTAGGCATGAGTCAATCTGGTGCTAAAGGGATGGCAGAACAAGGATATACCTATGATCAGATTCTAACTCATTATTATTCAGGGACGACTCTTCGATAAGAAAACAACAATATATAGATAGATGTTACTATGATAAAATGAAAACATAAGGATGATGTATCATGCAATGGGATGAAAGTTTAGCTACAGGATGTTCAGTCATTGATAAACAACATAAAGAGTTGTTAAAACAAGTTAATAAAGCCATAAAAGCGTATCAAGAAGGAAAAGCTAAAAAGGAAGTAGAAACAACTCTTCAATTTTTAGAGGAATATGTTCATACCCATTTTTCGATGGAAGAGCAATTACAAATACAATATCAATATCCAAATTACAAAAAACATAAAAAGATGCATGAATATTTTATTAAAGAATTTATAGAAATTAAGCAAAAATATAAACAAGATGGGCCTAGAATTACTATTACATTAGCTCTTAATCGAATATTGATTACTTGGTTGCGAGAACATATTTTAAAAATGGATAAAGATTTAGCAGATTATATTCAACTACAATAAAAATATTTAAGGAAGCTAATTGAAAAACAATAGTGTTTGTATGGATAGAGCAATGGAGTGAAAGATGGATAATAGATATATTATTCATACGATAAATATAAATATGAAATTTACTTAATTTAAAATAAGAGAGGTTTTGACATGCAAGTAAAAGACTTTGATTTTGAATTACCCCAAGAATTAATTGCACAAGATCCATTAAAAGATCGATCTGCATCTCGTTTATTACTTTTAAATAAAAAAACAGGAGAGATTCAACATAAATCTTTTAAAAATATTATCGATTATTTATCACCCAATGATTGTTTAGTTTTAAATAATACTAGAGTTTTACCAGCTCGATTAATAGGAGCTAAAGAAAAAACAGGTGGAAAAGTAGAAATATTATTGCTAGAGAGAAAAGAAAAAGATTTGTGGGAAGTTATGGTAAAACCAGGGAAAAAAGCAAGACCAGGAGATCGAATTGTCTTTGGTGATGGATTATTAAAAGCTACAATTGAAGCTGTTGTAGCAGGTGGAAATCGTTATGCACGATTTGAATATGAAGGAATTTTTGAAGAGGTATTAGATCAGTTAGGAGAAATGCCTCTACCACCTTATATTACACATCAATTAGAAGACAAAGAAAGATATCAAACGGTTTATGCAAAATATGAAGGATCTGCAGCAGCGCCTACCGCAGGACTTCATTTTACCCAAGAATTATTACAACAAATACAAGAAAAAGGAGTTACGATTGCGTATGTAACTTTACATGTAGGCCTGGGAACTTTTCGCCCTGTAAAAGTAGATACGATTGAAGAACATCAAATGCATTCGGAATATTACTGGATTGAACCAGAAGAAGCTAAAAAAATCAATGAAATAAAAGCAAAAGGTGGAAGAGTGATTGCGGTAGGAACTACTAGTAGTCGTACATTAGAATCTTCTACAGACGAAAATGGAATATTAAAAGCTCAAAAAGGGTGGACCGATATTTTTATTTATCCAGGATATTCTTTTAAAATGGTAGATGCACTGATTACCAATTTTCATTTACCACAATCCACATTAATTATGTTAGTTTCTGCTTTAGCAGGTAGAGAAAATATTATGAAAGCATATCAAGAAGCTATAGAGCAAAGATATCGTTTTTTTAGTTTTGGTGATGCTATGTTTATATTTTGAAAAATAAAAGATGATATTTTTGTTAAAAGACCTTCACTTTAAAATCAAAATTTTAGAGTAAAAGTTTTCTTATTAGAAATGGAATTGTGTTTTTTTTGATTTATATTAAAAAAAGGAATGATTTTCTATGTTACATATAAGACCTCATCATTTATTATGTATGCAAGCATATATTGGTAAAGGCTATAGTCCAGAGTTTGTAGAAAAATTTAATAAAGAAACTTTTGATTATATCTGTAGTGAATGTGAGTGGTATCCTTTACATATCTGTGAAAAGCTCTTTATAGAAAAAGGGTATATCTAGAAAAAAGAGCATATTGACATTCATGCATATTTCATTTACGATAACATTAGTATTGTGATTTTTTAAACAAGCAATGAAAAAAGAAGTTTTTAGCATAGATTTAGCGTACAATAATAGGACATAAAAAGATGAAGAGGTGTGGAAATGAAGAAAAAGAATGTACTTTTAATTACAAGTGATCAACAACATTGGAATACCCTAGGAGTTTTTAATAAAGAAATAAAAACTCCTAATTTAGACAGATTAGTAAAAGAAGGAACTACTTTTTCGCGAGCGTATTGCCCTAACCCTACCTGTACCCCTACAAGATGCAGTATTATAACTGGACTTTATCCCAGTCAACATGGAGCTTGGTCTTTAGGGACAAAGATGCCAGAAGATACGACAACGATAGGTGATATTTTACAGGAAAATGATTATCGAACCGCTCTTATAGGAAAAGCACATTTTCAACATAACCTTCAAAATGAGAAGTATCCTTCCTTAGAAGCAATGCCCATTCTTCATGATTTAGATTTTTGGAGAAAATTTGATGAGCCCTTTTATGGTTTTGAACATGTAGAGTTAACAAGAAATCATACTGTAGAATTTTTAGTGGGTCAACATTATGCTATTTGGATGGAAGATAAAGGATTTCAAAATTGGAAGGATTATTTCCAACCACCAATAGGAAATTTAGATCCAAAAGCAAAGAGATTATGGGAGATACCAGAAGAGTATCATTATAATACTTGGATTGCAGAGAGAACAAATGCATTATTAGAACAATATAAAGAGAATGATGAAAACTTCTTTTTATGGTCTAGTTTCTTTGACCCTCATCCACCTTATTTTGTACCAGAGCCTTGGGCATCTATGTATAATCCTGATGATATTACTTTGCCACATTACTTGGAAGAAGAATATGCAAAAGGTTCTCCTTTATTACAAAAAACGCAGGAAGAAAATCCTGATTACTCGGAGTACTTTGAACCAGAAGGGAAAAACTGGCTACATGGATGTCATTCTCATCTTCATGACAAAGAGGAATTGAAAAAAGATATTGCTATTTATTATGGTATGGTAAGTATGATGGATCATTATATAGGAAAAATTTTAGATCGATTAGAGGAATTAGGTTTGGCAGAAGATACAATTGTAATCTTTACAACAGACCATGGTCATTTCTTTGGACAACATGGATTGATTGCAAAAGGTCCTTTTCATTATGAAGATATGATTAAAATACCTATGATTGTTAGAGAACCAGGGGTGGTTCCTGCAGGTAAAGTTAGTGACTCTTTGCAATCTCTTGTGGATCTGGCTCCTACAGTATTATCAAAACTGGGAGTAGAGGTTCCTAGAACAATGGCAGGTATAGATCAAAGTGTTGTTTGGAATGGAAAGAAAGAAGCGTTGAGAAAACATATTATTTGTGAAAATCAACATACAGAAACGACAGTGAATTTAAGAACATTAGTGAATGATCAATATAAAATAACAGTATATTTTAATAGAAAACATGGTGAACTATATGATCTTAAAAATGATCCTTTAGAATTTAATAATTTATGGGATAATCCAGAATATGCTGAATTAAAATCTAAACTTCTTCTAGAATTTATGTGGGCTGAAATGGATAAGGTTCCACTTTGGATGCCAAGAGTAAGCTTAGCATAAATAAATATAAAAGAATAAAATAAATGGTAATTTACGGAGTAGAATAATAAAAATTCTACTCCGTTGTTATTTTATAGCTTTAATATATTTGGTATATATTTTTATTTTATAAATTAAATCTTGACAAAAATTTATAAATTCATTATTATATGTTAGGTAGCTAACAACTTTTTGGCTGTGAGGTGAATTATGAAAGACCAGAAAGAAATAGGAAAGATGATATATATTCTTTCTAAACAAATGAAACGTCAATTTGATAAATCAGTTTCTAAAAATGAAATTACTAGTATTCAAGCTCGTATTATGCATTATATTTTGGAACATTCTCCAGAAAGAGATATTTTTCAAAAAGATATAGAAGAGGAGTTTAATATTCGACGTTCTTCTGCGACAGGAATTTTAAAACTGATGGAGAAAAATAGAATGATTAAGCGTGAGATTGTTTCTTATGATGCAAGGTTAAAAAAGATTATTTTAACAGAAAAAGCATTAAAAATGGAAGAAGAAATTGCTTATGATATTCAAAGGTTGGAAAAAAAATTAATTAAAGACATATCAGAAGAAGAAATAGAGATATTTTCAAAGGTAGTGGATAAGATATTAAAAAATTTAGAATAGGTGTTTTCCTATCTAATAGTTAGGTACCTTACAGTACGAAATCTAACAGAAGGAGGGTTCAGATGGTAAAGAGATTATTTAAATGTGTTAAAGAATATAAAACGGATTCTATTTTAGCACCTTTATTTGTTGTATTAGAAGTTATAATGGAAGTATTGATTCCTTTGTTAATGGCAAATATTGTAGATATAGGTATAAAAAATGGTGATATATCTTATATATTGAAAATTGGTATTATTTTAGTTATATCAGCAATGATGTCATTACTTTTTGGAGTTTTAGCGGGAAGATATGCGGCTAGTGCATCTGCTGGTTTTGCCAAAAATATTCGTAAGGAAATGTTCCATAAGATACAAAGTTATTCTTTTTCGAATATTGATAAATTTTCCACTTCTAGTCTAGTTACTAGGCTTACTACGGATATAACGAATGTACAAAATGCGTATCAAATGATTATTCGTATTATGGTACGTGCTCCGATTATGTTTATTTTTGCATTGATAATGGCAATTCGAATTAATTCTAAATTATCGCTTATTTTTATTGTAGTGATTCCATTTTTAGGAATAGGGCTTTATCTAATTATGACAAATGCTCATCCTAATTTCAAAAAAGTATTTCAATCATATGATAAATTGAATCGTATAGTTCAAGAAAATTTAACTGCTATTCGTGTAGTAAAAGCATATGTTCGTGAAGAACATGAGACAGATAAATTTCATGATATTTCTAGTGAGGTTTATTCTTATTTTAAAAAAGCTGAAAAAATTTTAGCTTTTAATAGGCCTATTATGCAGTTTACTATGTATGCCTGTATTTTATTGATATCATGGTTTGGTGGTAAGATGATTGTTTATGGAGCAATGAGTACAGGACAATTGATGAGCTTAATTGTATATGCTTCACAGATTCTTTCTAGTTTAATGATATTTTCTATGGTATTTGTAATGATTGCTATTTCAAGAACTTCTGCAGAAAGAATTGTGCAAGTTTTAGATGAAGAAAGTAATCTTATAAATAAAGAAAATCCTGTTTATACGGTACAAGATGGATCTATTTCTTTTGAAAATGTTGATTTTAGCTATGTAGGGGATCCTAATAAACGATGTTTAAAAAATATAACATTTTCTATTAAAGCAGGAGAAACGGTTGGAATTATTGGAGGAACGGGTAGTGCAAAAACAACATTAGTACAGTTGATTCCTCGGCTTTATGATGTTACGGCTGGAAAAATTAAAGTAGGTAATATAGATGTTCGAGATTATGATATGGAAACATTGCGAAATGAAGTAGCTATGGTGTTACAAAAAAATGTTCTTTTTTCTGGTACGATTAAGGAGAATTTAAGATGGGGGAATAAGTATGCAACGGATCAAGAAATGATTCATGCTTGTAAATTAGCTCAAGCAGATGATTTTATTCAAAGTTTTCCTGATCAATATGATACCGTATTAGATCAAGGAGGTACAAATGTATCGGGTGGACAAAAACAGCGTCTTTGTATTGCTCGAGCATTACTAAAAAAACCTAAAATTTTAATTTTAGATGATTCTACTAGTGCAGTAGATACAAAAACAGATGCCCTTATTCGTAAAGCTTTTCGAGAAGAAATTCCAAATACAACAAAAATTATTATTGCACAACGCATTTCTTCTATTGAAGATGCCGATAAAATCATTGTTTTAGATAATGGAGAAATAAATGGTATGGGAACGTCCGAAGAGCTTTTAAAGTCTAATAAAATTTATCAAGAGGTATACCATTCACAGGTAAAGGGGGCAGAAGATAATGAAAAATAATTATGATCATGCATTAAAAGTCTTTAAGAGATTGTTTCGTTATATTACTCATTCTTATAAAGTTCAATTTGGAATTGTATTTATTAGTATTATAATTAGTGCATTATCCAATGTTGCTGGCTCCTTGTTTTTAAAATATTTAATTGATGACTTTATAACTCCATTATTCGGACAGGTAAATCCTGATTTTTCAGCACTTTTTCGAGCTATTTTATTCATGGGTGGAATTTATGGTATTGGTGTTTTTTCTACCTATTTATATAATCGATTGATGATAAACATCTCTCAAGGGGTATTGAAAAAAATTCGAGATGAAATGTTTGAACATATGCAGACTTTACCTATTAAGTATTTTGATAGTCATTCTCATGGTGAAATCATGAGTCGTTATACCAATGATACGGATACATTGAGACAAATGATAAGTCAAAGTATACCACAAGCATTAAACTCACTTGTTATGATCATTAGTGTTTTTGGTGCTATGATTGCTACTAGCGTGCATTTAACAATATTAGTTATTGTGATACTGATTATTATGATACAAGTTAGTAAAAAAATCGGAGGACAAAGTGCAAAATATTTTGTAGATCAGCAAAATAACTTAGGAAGATTAAATGGATATATTGAAGAAATGATGGATGGACAAAAAGTTGTTAAAGTATTTTGTTATGAGGAAGAGGCAAAAAAGAAATTTGATCAATTAAATGATGAGCTTTGTGAAAGTGCTACCAATGCAAATAAATTTGCCAATATCTTAATGCCTATTATGGGTAATATCGGGAATTTACATTATGCGTTAACGGCTATTTTAGGAGGAATATTGGCAATCAATGGTATAGGAGGATTAACACTTGGAGGTATTGCGTCCTTTTTACAGTTTACAAGAAGTTTTACAATGCCTTTCAGTCAATTATCACAACAACTTAATGCAATTGTGATGGCGTTGGCAGGAGCAGGACGAATTTTTGATTTGATGGATCAAGAATCGGAAAATGACGAGGGATACGTTACTTTGGTAAATGTAAAGTATAATGAACAGGGAGAATTAGTAGAAACCAAGGAAAAAACAGAAATTTGTGCTTGGAAACATCCACATCATGATGGCAGTATTACGTATACTCAGGTACGAGGAGATATACGATTTTACGATATGGATTTTGGTTATGATGAAAAAAGAGTTCTTCATAATATTAATTTATATGCAAAACCAGGACAAAAGATTGCTTTTGTTGGTTCAACGGGAGCGGGAAAAACAACAATTACGAATTTAATCAATCGCTTTTATGATATAGAAGATGGAAAAATTCGTTTTGATGGAATTAATATTAATAAAATAAGAAAAAATGATTTGCGGAGATCACTTGGAATTGTACTTCAAGATACACATTTATTTACAGGTACAATCATGGAAAATATTCGTTATGGTAAATTAGATGCAACGGATGAAGAAGTATATGCAGCAGCAAAATTAGCGAATGCAGATCAGTTTATTCAACATTTACCAGATGGTTATAATACCATAATTTCTGGGGATGGAGAAGGACTTTCTCAAGGACAACAACAATTATTAGCTATTGCAAGAGCAGCGATAGCAAATCCACCAGTATTAATTTTAGACGAGGCAACTTCTAGTATTGATACTCGCACCGAAAGAATTGTTCAGGAAGGTATGGATCGATTGATGAAGGGACGAACTGTTTTTGTCATTGCACATCGATTGTCTACAGTTAAAAATTCAGATGTAATTCTTGTTCTTGAACATGGAAGAATTATTGAACGTGGTGAACATGATGCTTTAATGGACCAAAAAGGAAAGTATTATCAATTATATACTGGAGCCTTAGAATTGAGTTAGAATGTTAATGACTTTTATAGTGATATGTATTTGAAAAATAGGATTGGATATGGTGATATGCTCCCCTTATAGTAGACAGTTAAAATAATAAAAACTGTTTAAGACAAAGGAGGAGCATTTTTTATGGGAAGAAAAGCAAAGGATCAAGTTTTGAAATTGAAATTTGTTTGATGACAAGATAGACTCTATTTTGTATAAGATAGGCAAATAGTCTTGAAAAAATTATTTATTTATATAAAATCAACTTATAAGGTATAATATAATAAATATTTTAAAAGCAGAGAATAAGTTCTTCTATATTAAAATTCTATCTATATATGGTGTGTTTTTCATACTAAAAGCAAGAGTAAGCTATTTGAAGTAGATAGTGTATTATAAGGCTATTTTAGGGAAATCGGTTGTTAAATAAAAATAGAGAAAAGAGGAATTATGGTGATTGAACTCAAAAATGTGAGTAAAACTTATGCCGGTAGTGTATTAGCAGTAGATAATATTAATTTAAATATTTATGATGGAGAAATTTTTGGGTTTTTAGGTCCGAATGGAGCAGGAAAAACGACTACTATTAAGATGATTACAGGAATTTTAAAACCAGATCAAGGAACAATTTTAATTAATGGTAAGGATATTCAAAAGGAACCTTTAGAAGCGAAAAGGCTTTTCGGTTTTGTACCAGACGATCCGAATACATTTTTACGATTAAAAGGGATTGAATATTTAAATTTTATGGCGGATGTTTATGATGTAGATACAATAGTAAGACAAGAGCGAATACAAAATTTAAGTGAGCGTTTTGATATGCGTAGTGCTTTACATGATCAGATCCAAAGTTATTCTCATGGGATGCGACAAAAAATTATGGTGATGGGAGTTTTGATTCATGAACCACCTGTATGGATTTTAGATGAGCCTATGACAGGACTCGATCCTAGGTCTTCTTTTGTATTAAAAGAAATGATGAGAGAGCATGCGGATGAAAATAAGACAGTGTTTTTTTCTACTCATGTTTTAGAAGTTGCAGAAAAGGTATGTGATAGAGTTGCGATTATTAATAAAGGAAAAATTCTTTTTTGTGGTAATATGGAAGAAATGAGAAAAGAGTTCCAAGGTGATGAGTCTTTAGAAAAAATGTTCTTGGAGTTGACTGAAAATGAGAGATAAAATTAAAAAAATGTGGTTATTAACGAAGGTTTTACTTAAGGGTGGTATGGGTAAAAGTAAAATGAAACCCAAATGGAAAGTACTAGTGGGCTTTTTGGTTTGTTTATGGCTAATACCAGTGGCTGGTAGTATAGTTGCTATGGTAGCGGGATTATATGATGGGCTTGCTAGTTTAGGACAGGAAGGTTTGTTGTTAGAAATAGGGATGGGATCTGCTTCTTTTCTTGTTTTATTTTTTGGTATTTTATATTTACTTAATTTATTTTATTTTGATAAAGATATAGAAAACTTATTATCTTTGCCATTTACACCAGGACAAATTATTGGGGCTAAGTTTATAGTGGCATTGGTTTATGAATATGTATCTGTTTCTTTTATTCTTCTTCCAGTACTTGGGGTCTTTGGGATAAAAGCAAGAATGGGTATCTGGTATTATTTATATAGTATTTTGGTATTTATGACAATGCCTGCAATACCATTAGTGATGGCAGGTATTATTGTAATGATTGTTATGAGATTTACGAATATAGGAAAAAATAAAGACATCTTAAAAATTGTTGGCGGGATAATAGGGATCATTTTTGCTATTGGACTAAATATAGGAATTCAGCGTTTTACAGGAAATATGATGGATCCTTCAAATCTTCAACAATTAATTCATCAAGGAAATAATTCTTTATTAGGAAAAACGATGATTTTATTTCCTCAAGTGAAAATGAGTAATTTAGGTTTATTATATTCCTCTTCTTTTACAGGACTTTTATGGATTTTAGGTTTCCTTGCAGTAGCATTTCTTGCTTATTTTATTTTCCTTTTATTAGGTGAAATGATTTATTTTAAGGGAGTTGTAGGATTATCGGAGTCTAAGGCGAAGAGAAAGATTTTTACTTCTGAAGCACTTCAAAGACAAAGTATTCAACGTTCCGTATTTTATTCGTGTTTTTGGAAAGAAATACGAATATTGTTGCGTACCCCTGTTTATTTTCTTAATTGTATAGTAATGAATATATTAGGACCTTTTTTTCTACTGATTCCTTTTTTTACTGCACAAGAAGAAGGGATTTTTGAGGAGAGTGTAAAATTAGCACAAAATCCAAATAGGATGGGTATGTTATTAGGAATTGGATTTGGAATTATTTTATTCTTTGCAGGAACGACAGGAATTGCTTCTACTGCTTTATCACGAGAAGGACAACAGATTTTTGTAAATAAAATGCTACCTATTGATTATATGACTCAAATTATAGCAAAGGTTGCTTCAGCTGCCTTTATTGGATTTTGGGGTGTTTTAATATTAGCTGGCATTGGTATTATACTGTTTCGATTTTCATTTATATTTATAATTTTATTTATGTTTTTAGGGTCTATTGGTTTATTGTTTTCAGCTTTTTTAGGAATTCTTATTGACTTATATCATCCCAAATTAGATTGGGATAATGAGCAAAAGGCAGTTAAACAAAATTTCAATGTGTTTTTGCATATGTTAATGATTATGGTTTTTGCTGGAATAACTATTTTTCTTTCTATTATTATTAGACCTTCAATTTTATATCTTATTTTAGGAATAGGACTTGTATATGGCTGTTTAACTCTTTTATTATGGTTTTGGGTAAAACAGATCTCCAGGAAGGCTTTTGAAAAAATAGAAGTTTAATTTTTAAAATATATATAAATAAATAGTTGTAATTATTGTAAATAATATTTCGTTGATCGCTAGTTAAAAAAGAAGGGAATAGAAAATTATCTATATCAAAAAAATAATAGATAAAGAAGTTTAAGTGAATTTTTAAATTTACTTAGACTTTTTTAGTTTTTAGATAGAATAGAAAAGTGAATAAATAATTAGATATTAAAATGCAATATAACGTTGCGTATGCTAGATCTTATTGGTATACTTATATAGGTAAAAGTAAATATAAGAAAACAAGATATAAAAGGATGTGTAGAGTATGATTGCAGTGAAAAAGTAAGGTTTTGAAGAGAGTATGTGTATATCCTTTTTATCCGATTAAAGAGTAAAATGAAATAATTCTAATTTTAAATAAGAGAGTGTGAAAGTTTTATAATAAAATAAAAATGTTTCACAGGAGGATGATCATATGTCAATAGAAAATAAAATAGAAGAATATAGAAAAGAAGGTTTTCCTAAGGTTTGGGTATCGGATCAAGGGGATGGAACTTTTAAAAATCCTGTTCTTCATGCAGATTATTCAGACCCTGATATTATTCGTGTAGGCGATGATTTTTTTATGGTAGCATCTAGTTTTAATTGTATTCCGGGGCTTCCAGTTTTACATTCAAAAGATTTAGTCAATTGGCAAATGGTAAATTATATTGTTGATGAGATTCCATTTCCTAATTATTCAAAGCCACAACATGGAAGAGCTATCTGGGCTCCTAGTATCCGTTATCATGATGGATATTATTGGGTATATGTAGGAATGCCAGATGAAGGAATCTTTATGAGTAAAACTCAAGATCCTTTTGGTAAATGGGATCCTTTAGTATGTGTAAAAAAAGTAAGAGGTTGGATTGATCCTTGTCCTTTTTGGGATGATGATGGTAATGCTTATCTTGTTAATGCTTTTGCTAGAAGTCGAATTGGTTTTAAAAGTGTATTAGCTATTAATAAAATGGATCCCGATGGGACTCGATTATTAGATGAATTTCGTATTGTGATCGATGGAAATATGGATCAACCTACGATTGAAGGACCTAAAATGTATAAAAGAAATGGATACTATTATATTTCAGCTCCTGCTGGTGGAGTTGCTACTGGTTGGCAGGTAATATTACGATCTAAACATGTTTATGGCCCATATGAGACAAAAAAAGTATTACATCAAGGAAATACTCCTATTAACGGACCTCATCAAGGAGGATGGGTAGAATTAGAAAGTGGAGAAACTTGGTTTATGCATTTTCAAGATAAAGGAGCTTATGGACGTATTGTACATTTACAACCAGTGCATTGGGTAGAGGATTGGCCATTGATGGGAGAAAATAGTAATGAAAAAGGAATGGGAGAACCTGTTTTGCATTATAAGAAGCCAGAGGTTGGTCAAATATATCCTATTCAAGTTCCCGTAACGAGTGATGATTTTAATGAAGAACGTCTTGGATTACAGTGGCAATGGCATGCAAATGAAGGGAAGAAATGGTATTCCCTAAAAGAGAAAAAAGATCATATTCGATTATATTGTGTGAATGCATTAGAAGATGAAGGAAAAACATTATGGGAAACTCCTAATTTATTAATGCAGAAGTTTCCAGCTCTTCAATTTGAAGTAACAACAAAAATGGAGTTTCATCCAACAATGTTAGAAGATCAAGCAGGCCTTGTAGTGATGGGATTTGAATATGCGAGTTTGACATTACAAAAAGCGAAAAAAGGAATGAAGTTAGTCCTTACAAAAGGGAATGGACCAGAAAATATAGAAAAAGAAGAAACGGGTGTATATATAGATCAATTTGAAATTTATTTTCGTGTAACGGTTACAGAGGGGGCAGAATGTTTCTTTAGTTATAGTTTAGACGGAAAAGAATTTGTAAATATAGGAGAAAAATTAATTGCGAGAGAAGGACGATGGATTGGAGCAAAAGTAGGTATTTTCTCTACGAATTTACAAGAAAAAAATAGTAAAGGTTATGCTGATTTTGACTGGGTATTAGTAGAAGAAATATAAATAGAATAATATTATGGGTTGGTAAAATAGAAAAATTAGAAATGAAGGAAGGATGGGATAGGATTTTGAATCTTATCCCATTTTTATAGATAAAATAATTAGGAGAGAAAAATTTTTTTGATGGTATCCATTTTAGATAAAAGACTTTGAAATAAATAATCAACTAAAGTTAAAGCAACCATCGATTCTACCACAATGATAGCTCGTGGAACAATAATGGGATCATGACGTCCGTTGATTTGCAAATTGATATTTTCACCTTGATTGGTAATCGTTGGTTGAGGTATTCCGATAGAGGGAGTGGGCTTAAAGGCGACGCGACATTCAATGGGAAAACCATCACTAATACCACCAGTAATACCACCTGCGAAGTTTGTTAGTTTTTCTATCTTTCCTTCTTGGGTATATCGAAAACAATCATTGTTTTGGGAACCTGATAAAGTGGTAGCAGAAAATCCAGCTCCAAATTCTACTCCTTTGACAGCACCAATAGAAAATAAGGCTTTTGCTAACATAGCATCTAATTTTTCAAAGACAGGCTCTCCTACTCCAGCTGGTAATCCATGAACAATACATTCAATGATACCTCCTGTAGAATCTTGTTTCATTTTTTGTTTCATTAAAAAATGAGTTGCTTTTTTAGCAGCAA
>JAAYSE010000158.1 GCA_012524135.1 Candidatus Epulonipiscium sp.
AGTTTTACAATTTTTTTCTTAAATTCAGGTTCATAGCGTTGTGGCATTATATTCTCCTTTTTCATATAATATCATTATATATTGTAACCACTGGTGTTACACACTATATTATACCACTTCATTTTTATTTTATTGTTTAGTTTTATATTTAAGTCCTTCTCTCTTTTCTCAATATAAATCTAAATAATTCATACAAAGAAATTGATAGAATAAGGAAAATTATCCAAAGCAATACACCCTAATTTTTACTCAATTTATATTTCATCTGCTCGTCCATCATTCCAGTAATTTTACTCATGTTTATTTTTCTTATTAATTCCCCCAGATAATGACCCACTATCAAGCCAACTAAATTTCCAAAAGCTAAAACATACCCTAATCGTTCACTTTTAAATGTAGTTAGTAACAATGTAATTATGCCAACAGAGAGATAGAGACATTTGTTATGAGATAACCACCCAAAAAGGTATACATGCTTAAAATAACGGCTAAACAAGATAAATGTAAATATATATATCAGACATTGTGTCGACAAATAACATACTTTTCTTTTTATCTTCATTGCCTCACCTCCCTGATATATTTTAATCAAGAAACTCTTGACTAATTACTACTATCACATTTTTTACAACTATATGTTTCTTCTTGATCTAAGTCAAATATTTTATATATACAAGTATCTAAAGCATTTGCAAGCTTAAGACTCGGTATTGTTTTCCCCGTTTCTATCTTGTTTATACTAATCCTAGAGACCCCAACCTTTTTCCCCAGTCTCTGTTGAGATAATCCCAACGGTTTTCTATATTTTTCAATCCTATTCCTCACTATTATTGAACCCTCTTTCCATATTTTATATAATATAAGCTTACCATATTTTTGGTTTTAAGTCCTCATCTTTGGTAAATTTTTGTTTTCCATCACTTTTATATTCCCAATAAAGTTAAAATACACATCTACCTGTTGTTTTTTGTTTTTTCCTTGCCTACTCCCAGTTACCTCATGCACTATTACTTTTTCAATATATTCATTGAGCATTGGTGTGGTTAAGGTTTCAAAGTTGGTGTACTTTTTTATCATTTTTAGGAACTTGGTGATATCGGTTTTATTCTTGTGGTAGGTGTCAATTTCTTCTTGATATTCTTTGATTAGTCTTTCTTTTTCTGCTTATTCTTCATCATATTTTTTGAACAGTCTTTCAAAGTGTTTTTCGGTTATTTTCTTTAGAGCATAATCCTCATGCAGTTTGGTAATTAAGATATTAAGTTCTTCATTTCTTGAGATGTATTTTCTACATTTCTTGAATTGTCTTTTTGACACTTCTTAAAATGTCCTTTTGACATTTCAAGAAAGTTATCCACAATAAAGTTTTTTACATAAATCTTAGTGAGTTTCCCCTACCCCTGCCTTTGCTTTTCTATAAAGCCAATTCCCTTTTCCGTATCGAGTTCTGAAACACCTTTACTGATTTCTTGTTCCCCCATCCCATAACTTCCATAATGTTTTCAATAGTAAAGTACATATATACTCTATTATTTTCATCCACCCAACCATTTTTTGTAAATAATTCCATCCTATCTATAAGTATTCCATAAAGTACCTTAGCATCAGATGATAGATTTTTAAATATTGGATCTGTATATAGCACCTCCCTTCGTTGATTTTAAGCATAAAAAAACAGCAAGGGTTTATTCTTGCTGTTAGACTTATTTGTTAAATTATTTAAAGTAAATGAAATCTATTACTATTTAACTATTTCATATTTTATAAATGATGTGTCATATAAACTTATGGACTCATGACTAAATACTTCGCATTTTCTTTTTTATTAAGAATTTAATAATAATAGCAATAAATACAATCAATACAACAACTAATCCATATATTTGAATGCTTGTATACCAAGGTGCTGACTGAATTTCATACAAATCAGGGTGATTTGCATAGTCAAAATATCTATATATGGAATAACCTATAAATACGCCAATAAATGAACCAATTATAGAATTTAAAATAATATTTAACCTTTTGAGCATATTGTCTACCTCTTTCTACCCTTATCTTTCTACTACATATAATAATACAAATATGCAGCTCATTTAAACTCTCCTGTTAATATTATATATCATATACTATCTTAAAGAAACATTTCTACTATAGTATTTGTTTTAATTATTCTTTTGTATTTCCACTGACTAGGTCTACTACCACCGAAACATTAAAATATTTTTTCAATACTTTTTCTTAAAATGATGCTCATCTTCTATAAACTCAAAATGATCGTTAAACTGCTTGAATCTCAAGATTTCTACATAATTCCCTTTTGTATCAACGCTATGCACTCCACATGCTTTAAGGTGACAATAAAGATGTCATAGCATGATATTTCCCCCCTTGGTGGATGGATATACTTCTAAAAATAAGGCCTAATATTGCATTTAAAATTTAAAATTGCAATTAGGAAAACCTTCAAGTTTAGATATTCTTGAAGGTTTTCCTATTCCTTCATTATTATTGCGGTCAATATCTTGAATAATTTGGTTTATTCGTTTTATTGTCTTTTTATCTTGTCCTTGCCAGTAGATATAATCCTTCCATGCTATTTCTGTAAAATTTA
>JAAYSE010000159.1 GCA_012524135.1 Candidatus Epulonipiscium sp.
ACTAACCATTTAATATGATTTTTTAAATCTTTATTTTCTGTTTCAAACATATCATCTTTGGAAAAGACGATTTTTTCATCTACTGTTTCATTAAAGAAGTCTTTGAGATTTGTTCCCAGACATTCTAAGATATCTACTAAGGTAGCAATAGAAGGAGAAGTTAAATCTCTTTCTACTTGCGAGATAAATCCTTTAGACAATTCAGCTCGATTAGCTAATTCCTCTTGAGTTAGTCCGTTTTTTATTCGCAATTGTTTTATTTTTTCACCAATATTCATCATACATCGTCCTTTTGTGTTTTCATAAGCTAAACTTATTGTTTACACTAACTAAACTTTATATCGGTTTTATTATAATCACTTCAAAAATAAATGTCAAGCATTATTTTATAAATAAATTTTCAAAGAAAAACAAAAACGTACTGGATTAAGATCCAGTACGTTTTTGTTCAAAATGGGCTATTTGTATTAAACAAAGTATAAAGTTATTTTTTAAAGTTTTAAAAAATTAGTTAATGCTAATATATTGAGATGTTTATCTTGGAGATGATTTTACAGTTGTTATTGCATTGTTCTTATTTGGAAAATTTAATAATACAATACCAACAGAAACTAAAATTAAACTAATAACAATACCAAAAGTAAAGGCTTCACCTGGAATAAATAGAGCAGAAAGAATAGCACCTGCAACAGGAATAATAAATCGGAATAATGCAATTTCACCTGCTTTATTATATTTTAATAACGTATACCATAGAGAAAAAGCAACGGAAGATAATAAAGCAGAATAGATAAATAATCCTGTAGCAAAAGGAGTAAAAGTCATAAACCCAGGTTCTACATTAGGAAGTCCAAAGAGAAGGAGCAAAATAGAACCTAAAAACATTTGCCATGCATTGATTAAAATAGGATGTAGGTTTAAAGAAAATTCTTTTGCCCAAATGGTTGCAATAGCACTTAATATACTACAAATAATTAAAAAGCCTTCTCCACGAAAAGAAAAAGACCATCCAAATTCTTGACCCCAGTTTACAATAATAATACCTAAAAGTCCTGTTCCCATTCCAATCCATTTTTTTGTATTTAGTTTATCGTTGGAATAGAAAAAATGAGCTAGGGCAACAGTGAAAAAATTTCCTATCGATTCGATAATAGAACCTTTCATTCCTGTAGTATGAGCCAATCCATTATAAAAGAAAAAATATTGTAAACCAGTTTGCAACGTTCCTAATCCTAATAAAGGAAGCCAATATTTTTTGGAAACTCGAATGGATTCTTTAGTAGTTAGTTTGAAAAAAACAAAGATAATAATGGAAGCAAGCAAAAAACGAAAACCTGCAAAAACCACTTTACCATATAAATCATCGGGTTGTAATCCTAGTTCTGGATAGCTTAATTTTAAAACAGGAAAAGCACTTCCCCACAAAATAGCGCATAAAATTGCAGCGGATACAACAAACCAAGGGGTTGTAAATAATTTTTTGGTATTTTTTGAATTCATTTTTGTTCTCCTTTCAAGCCTATAATAAGCCATTATACAAGATAACATAAAAAAACAAAGAAAGCAAGTAAATACATAGTAAAGGACTATTTTATTAATATATTTATATATTATAATAAATAATATAAAAAAGCAAGAAAATCTTGTTTTGATGGATAGAATAGGATTTTTATTTAAAGATCGTTTTTATTATAATAAAAAATTTTGAATAAAATCGGGAAAAACACTCATAATGAAGATATAGTAAAAAATATTTTTTATAATATAATCACTAGGAGGTAAAAAAGTGAAAAAGTATATTGGAGTTTTTTTAATTTGTTTTAGTGTTATTTTATTTTCAGGGTGTAGAGATATGTCGCCTGAGGCACCTGATACAAATACAGAAGGAAGAACCGACGGAAGTACGAAAGATAAAAATACAACCTCAGATACAGGCGATACAGATTCTAGAAAAATGGATACTAATAAATCTACCAATGATACAACGAATAATGATGTAATACCCTCTTCTACAAAATACCAAGACGGCACGTATACAGAAAAAGGTGATGCGTGGGAGCATGGAAATGAAGAAGCGATGGTTGTTATTTCTGATGGAAAGATAAAAGAAGTAACATTACGGAGGTTGGATAAAGAAGGTAAAGAGGTAGATTATGAACAATGGACAGGTAAAGAAATCAATGGGAAGGTGTATCCAGATTTAAAAAAGGCTAGAGAAGATATGGCAAATGCTATAGTGGATAAACAAACGTATGATGTAGATAGTATTTCGGGTGCTACTGTAAGTAGTGAAAATTGGAAATTAGCTACAAAACGTGCGTTAGAAGAAGCTAAATAAAATGGAAATGATGAAAAGAAAAAGTTTCTGAATTTGTTTGAAACTTTTTCTTTTTTCGTATTTTATGTTTTAAAAGATCATTTCTTGCAATCTTTAGCTTGAAATAGTACAATAATAATGATTCAGTATTATTTTGTATAAAAGGAGATGAGAGGATATGGACGCTGGTCCTGAGGATAGTTATCCTAATGGCAATTGTATTCTCTCTTTTACTATGACTTTATTAGAATAAAATCGTATGGACGATGGCTACCTTTTCAGGGGATATAAAGGTCATATGTAAAAAAGAGAGAACATAAATAGTGTTGACATAATATGATGACCCTAGAAAAGGAGGCAAAGATTATGGATTTTACTTTATTAGAGTCTTTACTAGAAAGCAAAGATTTTTTCAAATTGAAAAGAGAATTAAGCGAAATGCAATTAGCAGATATTGCTGAATTTTTGGATCAACTAGATGGAAAAACGGTATTGCTTGTTTTTCGTTTATTACCAAAAGAAAAAGCGGCAGATGTATTTTCTTATTTGTCGAATGATCAACAAAAACAAATTTGTGTACTGGTTAACGATCAGGAATTAGCCCAATTAGTAGATGAATTGGACTTTGATGATAAAATTGATTTAATTGAAGAAATGCCAGCGAATGCAGTAAAAAAAATATTAAAAAATGCAACAGAAACAGAAAGAAAGTTGATTAATCAATTTTTAAATTATCCAGAGCGTTCAGCAGGAAGTTTAATGACGATTGAGTTTGTGGATATTAAAAAAGAAATGACGGTTAAAGAGGCTTTACATCGTATCCGTAGTTTAGGTTTTAATAAGGATACTATTTATACTTGTTATGTGATTACAGCTACGAGGGTTTTAGAAGGAATCGTAGAGTTAAAAGATTTAGTACTAGCACCGGGAGATCAAAAAATTCAAGATTTGATGGAAACAGGTGTTGTATTTGTAGGTACTCACGATGACCAAGAAGATGTAGCAGATGTCTTTAAAAAATATGATTTATTATCTGTTCCAGTTGTAGACAATGAACAGAGATTAGTAGGTATTATTACGATTGATGATATTGTAGATGTGATGGAACAAGAGGCGACAGAAGACTTTCATCGAATGGCGGCTATTGAACCTTCTGATGAAGTATACTTAGATACTAGTATTTTTATATTAGCTAGAAGAAGAATTATATGGTTATTAGTATTGATGGTTTCAGCTACTTTTACAGGAATGATTTTAAGCAAATATGAAGCAGCCCTTGAATCAGTTGTAGCTTTAACTTTTTTTATTCCTATGTTAATGGATACGGGAGGAAATGCAGGATCTCAAGCTTCTACTTTAGTTATTCGTAGTTTAACTTTAGGAGAAATAGAATATAAAGATTTTTGGAAAGTACTATGTAAAGAAGTAGGAGTCAGTATGATAGTAGGCTTTATTTTAGCAGCCTTAAATTTTATTCGTATTCGATTTGTGCAAGGATATTCATTGGGCATCTCTTTAACGGTTACAGTTACTTTATTTTTCACTGTATTATTAGCAAAAGTAGTAGGAGGACTTTTGCCAATTGTTGCTAAAAAATTAAAGTTTGACCCAGCGATTATGGCGAGCCCATTAATTACCACTATCGTAGATACCTTTTCGTTATTGATTTATTTTGGAGTTGCATCTTGGATTTTAGGAATTTAAAACTATAAATATAATAATTTTTAAAAGAGTTCTTTATATGAATCATATAAAGAACTTTTTTATATTCATGAAGCTTAAGAATAGATAAAAAAAGTTGACAAAGAATATAGAAAGGAATATAATAATTACACCCCCGTACAGGGGAGGGTGGAGGTGGAAAAATGAAAACACAGGAATTTAAAATTTTAGGTATGACTTGTGCCGCTTGTGTTCGAACCGTAGAAAAAAGTATAACAAAAATAGAAGGTGTTTCTAGTGTAAATGTAAATTTAATGACAGAAAAGGCAGTTATTCATTATGACTCTGATAAAGTACAGATTTCTGATTTAAAGAGAGCGATTCAAGATGCAGGATATACTCCTTTAGATATAGAAAAAATAGATATCGATCAGGAGAGAAAAGAGAAGGAAATTAAAACAATTTGGAATCAATTTATTTTTTCAGCAATTTTTACTTTACCTTTACTTTATATTGCTATGGGTCCTATGATTGGAATTCCAATCCCTAGTTTTTTAACGGGAGTAGAAAATGCGATGAAGATGGCACTTACTCAGTTGATATTAACAATTCCAGTTATTATAGCAGGAAGACGTTTTTATCTAGTAGGTTATAAAACTTTATTTCATAAGGCACCGAATATGGATTCGCTTATTGCTTTAGGAACCAGCGCGGCTCTTTTATATGGTTTTTTTGCAATGTATCAAATTTATACAGGACTACAAATGGGAGATATGGAATTAGTTAAAACATATGCTCATGATTTATATTTTGAATCGGCTGCGACGATTATTACTTTAATATCGTTAGGTAAATATCTAGAAGCAGCAGCTAAAGGTAAAACATCAGAAGCAATTAAAAAATTAATGGGATTAGCGCCTAAAACTGCTATTTTAATTAATGATAATAAAGAAATAGAAATTCCTATTGAAAAAGTAACGGTAGGAGATATTCTTTTAGTAAAACCAGGACAGAAGATTCCGGTAGATGGAGTTATTATAAAGGGGCATACAACGGTAGATGAATCGATGCTAACAGGAGAGAGTATTCCAGTAGATAAAGATCAAGGAGATACTGTTACAGGGGCTAGTATCAATAAAACAGGAGCTATTTATTTGCAAGCGATGAGAGTAGGAAAGGATACTGTATTGGCTCAAATTATTCGATTAGTGGAAGATGCCCAAGGTTCTAAAGCACCCATTGCGAAAATGGCAGATGTGATTAGTGGATATTTTGTTCCTATTGTTTTAGGAATTGCTATTCTTACAGGTGGTTTATGGTTTGTTTTTGGACAATCAGTAACTCTTGCCTTAACTATGGCTATTTCTGTATTAGTTATTGCCTGCCCTTGTGCTTTAGGATTGGCTACACCAACTGCGATTATGGTAGGGACTGGGAAAGGTGCTGAATATGGTGTCCTAATAAAGAGTGGAACAGCTTTAGAGAGAGCTCATAAAGTGCAAACTGTTATTTTTGATAAAACAGGGACGTTAACAAAAGGTACGCCAGAAGTGACAGATATTATTTCTGTTAGTAATCTTTCGGATATAGAATTATTGACTTTGGCTGCTTCGGCAGAAAAGGGATCGGAACATCCTCTAGGCCAAGCTATTGTAAAATATGGAGAAGAGCAGAAGATTTCCTTTCAACCTGTAGATAATTTTCAAGCTTTAGTAGGACATGGAATTGAAGCTACTATTCAAGGAAAAAAGATATGGCTAGGTAATGAAAAATTAATGATCGATCAAAATGTTGCGATGGAAGATCGTAAAGAACAGGTCGAAAAATTAGCAATTCAAGGGAAAACGCCTATTTATATTACCAATGGAGAGAAAGTATTAGGGATTATTGCTGTTGCTGATGTATTGAAAGAAAATAGTAGAAATGTCATAGAAATTTTACATCGGATGGATATTGAAACAGTAATGATTACAGGCGATAATCAAAAAACGGCAGAAGCAATTGCAAGGTCAGTAGGGATGAATCGAGTTTTAGCAGAAGTATTACCAGAGGATAAAGCAGAAGAAGTGAAAAAATTACAACAAGAACAAAAGATCGTGGCTATGGTGGGAGATGGAATTAATGATGCACCTGCTTTAGCACAAGCAGATATAGGAATAGCAATTGGTAGTGGAACAGATGTTGCTATGGAATCGGCAGATATTGTTTTGATGAAAAATGATTTATTTGATGTTGTGACTGCATTAGAGCTGAGTCATAGTACGATGCGAAATATTAAACAAAATCTTTTTTGGGCTTTTTTCTATAATTCCGTTGGAATTCCTATTGCAGCTGGTATATTATATGCTTTTGGAGGCCCAAGATTAAATCCAATGATTGCTGCAGGAGCTATGAGCTTTAGTTCTGTTTCTGTATTATTAAATGCATTACGGTTGAAATCATTTGCACCTAAGTATAAAAGTTTATCCCCAAAGGAGGAATACGATATGAAAAAAATTTTATGGATTGAAGGAATGAGTTGTCAACACTGTGTAAAACATGTTCAACAAGCATTAGAAAAAGTGGAAGGAATTCAAGTAATAGAAGTGAATTTGAAGAAAAAATATGCTATGGTAAATTTAGAAAAAGAAGTGGAAGATAAGATACTTTCAACTGTTATAAAAGAAGCAGGATATGAGTTAAAGAAGGTAGAAAATGATGCAAAGTAAGGAAAAAAAACAAGTTTTAAATTTATTTAAAACAGCTAGAGGTCAAATGGATGGTATTATACGAATGATAGAAGAAGATCGATATTGTATTGATATTTCAAATCAAATATCAGCAGTACAAGCTCTTTTGAAAAAAAGTAATCTTTTAGTATTAAAACAGCATTTAGAACATTGTGTAAAAGAAGCTTTTTTAGAGGGAAAAGAAGATGAAAAAATAGAAGAAATTATTATGATTTTAGAAAAATATATGAAATAAAATAATTCGTTCATACTTTTTTCATATCTATATGGTATAATAAAATCACTACAAGAGGTAAAGGAGGCATAAAAATGGAAGGATTCATGAACCTTTTAGGAGTTTTTATTACAGGAATTGTTATTACTCGAATTATCATTACCATTCAAATGATGAAACAATATAAAAAGATACAGCAACAACGACAACAACAAACATCTTCCATAAATGATTCTGATGCAATAAAACAACCTCAAGGGGAAATGATATATCGACCTGTTGATATAGAGATGGTTCAAGATCATGTAACTGGTAAGCAAATTTCAAAATTACAATCGTACCAACTGGTTCGTGATGATAAAATTTATTATTTTTCTACTTGGGAGGATCGAGAAGATTTTATTCATTCTACGAAAAAACAAGAAAAAGATTTAGACGAGGAATAAGTTTAAATAAAAGTAAATGATAATGAAGCCCTTTTATGTATAAAAGGGCTTTTTAAATGGATGGTATTATCAATTGATAATAGAAATCATAAAAAAGTGTTTACAAACATGCTATAATAGCATATAATAAAGTACAATTAAATTATCAATTAGAAATATTAATTTTATGGGGAGGGATGAATATGAAAAAAGACATAACAAGAGCAGAAATAGGTCAACGTATCGGATTTACTACTTTAGTTGTAAATGTAGTTTTAACAATCATAAAAGTGTTTGTTGGATTTTTATCAAAAAGTCAAGGTATGATAGCAGATGGTATACATTCATTGTCGGATATTGTTAGTACTATTGTGGTTATGCTAGGTCTTCGTTTTTCAGATGCACCCGCTGATTTTGATCATCCTTATGGGCATGAAAAGATTGAACCTATTGTAGCAAAATTATTGGCTGTTATTTTATTTATGACTACATTGGGTATTGGATATTCAGGTATTCGTACTATCTTGGAAGGAAATTATGTTGTTCCTGGAAGTGGAGCAATTTTTGCAGCTTTGTTATCGATTATAGTGAAAGAATGGATGTATCAGTATACGAAAAAAGGGGCTCAAAGGATTAATAGTCCTGCCTTAAAAGCAGATGCATGGCATCATCGATCGGATGCTTTTTCTTCTATAGGTACTCTTATTGGTGTTATTGGAGCTAAACTAGGTTGGCCTATTTTAGATTCTATGGCTGCTTTAGTCATTAGTCTTTTAATTGGAAAAGTAGCTGTTGATATTTATTTACAATCGATTCATCAACTGATTGATCATGCAGCAGAACCTGAAGTTATTGAAATATTACGTCAAAAAATTTTATCCATAGAAGGAGTAAAAGGTATCGATGATTTAAGAACAAGGGTACATGGGAATAAACTTTATGTAGATATAGATATTCAAGTAGACGCTAATTTAAATGTAGCAGAAGGGCATGCTATTGCACAGAAGGTACATGATGAATTAGAAGAGGGGGAAGAAAATATAAAACATTGCATGATTCATGTAAATCCTGTAGAATAAGTAAGGTTATATTTTAACGTTGCAATACAGGTTTAAAGTATGATAAAATATAATCAATTCTATGTAAAGAAAATATTATTATATATTTATAAATATATAATAATAGAATAAGTTATATTTACATGATATATAGGCTTTCTTAAAAATTTAAGTTTGCTATATATATAGTTAAAGATTGTGATATACAGAGGAGGCAATGTTATGTTAGTATCTGGAAAAGAAATATTACAAAAGGCTCATCAAGAAAATTATGCTGTAGGAGCTTTCAATACCAACAATTTAGAAAGCACAAAAGCCATGATTCAAGCAGCAGAAGAAGAAAAATCTCCTATTATTATTCAAACTAGTCAAAGTGCTATTAAGTATGCAGGATTAGAAGAAATTGCTATGATTGTTCGTCAATTAGCAGAAAAGGCGTCTGTACCTGTAGCGTTACATTTAGACCATGGTACAGATTGGGATGTAGTGATGCAATGTTTACGTCATGGTTGGACATCGGTTATGTTTGATGGATCTAAATATGATTTTAAAGAAAATATTGCTATTACAAAACAAATTGTAGATATAGCACATCCTATGGGTGTTTCTGTTGAAGCTGAATTAGGAAAAATTGGTGGAGTAGAAGATCATGTAGTAGTAGATGAAAAAGATGCTACGATGACAGATCCTGATGAAGCAGTAGAGTTTGTAGAAAAAACAGGAGTAGATTATTTAGCTATTGCTGTTGGTACTGCACATGGTGTTTATAAAGGAACTCCAAAGTTGGATTTTGATCGTATTGACACTATCAAAAAACGTCTTCAAATTCCTATTGTTTTACATGGTGCATCCGGAATAGCGGTTGAAGATATTCAAAAAGCAGTATCACTAGGAGTTAATAAAATTAATATTGATACAGAATTACGACAAGCATTCCAACAAGCAATGCATAAAGTAGTAAAAGAAACCCCAGATTTATATGATCCAAGAAAAATGTTAAAGCCTACAATTGAAGCTATGAAAGCAATTGTTCAAGGAAAAATGCGAACATTTGGTAGTAGTGGTAGGGCATAAAAAGATAAATAAATAATAAAGCCCTCATTGGTACAATGAGGGTTTTTTAAAATACATATTGCATATGATTACGTACTCTGTTATCTTGAGTATAGAAATACGAATCAAATTTTCCAATCTGTATAATAATCTATTTAACTTTTCCAGCGTTTCCCTTTTTTCTTCCTCGTAAAAAATGAAAGCCATATGATTTCTAAAAAAAGAGTTATCAGAAAAAACAAATATATTAAAAATAAGCGTATAGTAAGAATACAATGATGGTTAGCGGTAAAATAAAAATAAGGGTGATTATATTTATGAAGACAGAATTGCAACGCAAGACTTTAGCAGAGTTAAGAAACATGGCGAAAGAATTGCATATTAAAAATATTACAAAATTTAAAAAGCAAGAGTTAATTGAAAAAATTGAAGAGAAACAACAGAATGAGAACAGAGAAAAAGAAGTTCTTGGAGAAGACCGTGTACCTGCTAGTATGGAACAGTTAGATAGTGGGATTATTGAAGGTGGAGTGTTAGAAGTATTAACAGATGGATATGGTTTTTTGCGTTGTGAAAATTATTTGCCAGGAACTAAGGATATTTATGTATCACCTTCTCAAATACGACGATTTAATCTAAAAACAGGTGATTTAATTAAAGGAAATATTCGAATTCCAAAAGAAGGAGAAAAATTTAGTGCTTTACTTTATGTACAAAGTGTAAATGGGGATAATCCTAAAGTAGCAGCACAAAGACCTAATTTTGAAGAGTTAACACCTATTTATCCAAGAGAAAGATTTCATTTAGAGAAAGAATCAATGGAATTATCCACACGTTTGATTGATCTTGTATCTCCTGTAGGAAAAGGACAACGAGGTATGATTGTATCGCCACCCAAGGCAGGAAAAACAACGTTATTAAAACAAGTAGCAAATGCGATTACCAAAAATCATCCAGAAACTCATTTGATTGTTTTATTGATTGATGAACGGCCAGAAGAAGTGACAGATATTGAACGTTCTATTACGGGAAAAAATGTGGAGGTTATTTATTCTACGTTTGATGAACAACCAGAACATCATAAAAGAGTTGCAGAAATGGTGCTTGAAAGAGCAAAGCGATTAGTAGAACATAAAAAAGATCTTGTAATTTTAATGGATAGCATTACACGTTTAGCTAGAGCTTATAATTTAACGATTCCACCTAGTGGAAGAACTTTATCAGGAGGTTTAGATCCAGCAGCTTTATATATGCCTAAAAAGTTTTTTGGTGCAGCTAGAAATATTGAAGAAGGTGGAAGTTTAACTATATTAGCTACGGCGCTTGTTGATACAGGAAGTAAGATGGATGATGTTATTTTTGAAGAATTTAAAGGTACAGGGAATATGGAGTTAGTATTGGATCGAAAATTATCTGAACGGAGGATTTTTCCAGCTATTGATATTCAAAAATCAGGAACAAGAAAAGAAGATTTACTTTTAGAGCAAGAAGAATTAGAAACCGTATATGGCATTCGTAAAATACTTACCCCTTATAATACAGCCGATATAACAGAACAAATCATTGATATGATGAGCCAAACAAAAGATAATAAAGAACTCATTGAACAGATGGAAAAAACATTTATACAACGTAAAAATGGTTCTTGCAACAATGAAACAAGTGTGATATAATACTAACGTTGTATTACAAGGTACAGAGAAATATTGATATATCTAAATAAGAACTATTCAAATGAAGATACCCATTGAATAATATATAAAAGTAAACCAATGGGAATTTTTAATAGTTAGAGTAAAACTCATGATTTGGATCATGAGGGGGTTACAATTTCGAAAGAGGTGAAGAAAATGAGAAAAGATATCCATCCTGAATATTTTCAAGCAAAAGTAGTTTGCAGTTGTGGAAATGAATTTGAAACAGGATCTACCAAAGAAAATATTCGTGTAGATGTATGTTCTAAATGTCATCCATTTTATACAGGAAAACAAAAAGCTGCTGCAGCTAGAGGACGTATTGATCGATTTAATCGTAGATATGGAATTAAGGAGCAAGAATAACAGGTTGGGTGAATATACTCAGCCTTTTTTTTACAAGTTTTTTATGTAATAAAATGCCTAATACAGGGGGCGAAAAAATGAAACAAACGTATATTGGTGGGCAAGCCGTTATGGAAGGCGTTATGATGCGTGGAAAAAAGATCTATACGGTAGCAGTTCGTAAACCAGATCAAAAAATTATTATGGATAAACAACCAGTTCGTACAATAGCGAATCGTTATCCTATTTTTAAATTACCTATTTTGCGTGGAATTCTAGCTTTTATGGAATCGATGGTTGTTGGGATGAAAACTCTTACGTATTCAGCATCTTTTTTTGAAGAAGAAGAAGTGCAGTCTTCAAAAATGGATTCTTGGTTAGAAAAAAAATTAGGAGATCGATTTGAAAATTTTATGATAGGTTTTACTGTAGTTGTAGCTATATTATTAGCTATTGGCTTATTTATGGTAGCTCCTTTATTGTTGACGGGGTTGATACATAAATGGGTACCTACTGGTCGATTTCGCAGCTTGATTGAAGGAGTTATTCGAATTTTGATTTTTTTACTTTATATTTTGCTAATTTCACGTATGAAAGATATTCAAAGAGTCTTTCAGTATCATGGGGCAGAGCATAAAACGATTCATTGCTATGAACATGGAAAAGAGTTAACAGTTGAAAATGCCAGAACACAAAGTCGTTTGCATAAACGTTGTGGTACTAGTTTTTTACTATTTGTGATGTTGGTTAGTATTTTTGTATTTATGTTTATTGATATTGAAAATATGTGGCTTCGGTTATTTAGTCGTATTGCGTTGGTACCTTTTATTGCAGGTCTTTCTTATGAAATTATTCGATTGGCTGGTCGTTCTGATTCTTTTTTGGTACGACTCATTAGTTATCCAGGTATGGGACTTCAACTTTTGACTACTGCAGAACCCGATGATGAGCAATTAGCTGTAGCGATTTGTGCTATGCAGGGAGTATTAGACGAAGAAGGAGACGGAGATGATGCGGGAAAAAACCCTTGATACCTTATTAAAAGAAGGTAAAGCCTATTTAAAGGGTCATAACATATCCCAAAGTGCTTTGGATGCAGAGTTATTATTCATGCAGGTTTTGGATATAACAAGAATAGAATTATTTACAAAATCAAAAATGAAGATTTCAGAGACCAAACAAAAGGAATATATTCGTTTATTGGAACAAAGAGCACAAGGTATTCCTCTACAATATTTAAAAGGAACTCAGGAATTTATGGGACTTTCCTTCTTAGTAACACCAGCTGTTTTAATACCAAGGCCGGATACAGAAATACTTGTAGAAAGTGTACTTGAGTATGGAGAAAATCAAGAATTTCAAAATATAGCAGAAGTGGGAACAGGATCTGGTTGTATTTCTATTAGTTTAGCTTATTATCATCCTAAGTTAAAGATTGTAGCTGGGGATATTTCTATAGAAACTTTAAAAGTGGCCATAAAAAATAGTGTTCGACATCAGGTACAAAATCAAATTCAATGGATACAGTCGGATATATTTGGAAGTTTTCCAAACTCAATGAAAGGAAAGTTTGATGCGATTATTTCCAATCCACCTTATATCCCGACAGAAGATATTCCGACATTAATGAAAGAAGTAAAAGATCATGAACCATATCATGCATTGAATGGTGGAAAAGATGGATTGGATTTTTATCGTAGAATTATCCAAGAAGGTAATGAATTTTTAAAATCAGGCGGGTACTTTTTCTTTGAAATTGGAAAAGGACAAGAAGTACAAGTAGGTAATTTATTAAAGAATGAAAATTATGAAATGGTAGAAGTAAGAAAAGATTTAAGTGGAATTAATCGGGTGGTTATTGGATCCAAAAGGAAATAAGAGTATATATAGGATAAAGATAGGAAGAAAAATTGAACAAGGTTAAAGGAATCAAGATGAAATTAGTTTTAATTTGTGAAAAAGAGGTGTTACCATGTTTAGTAAATTAGATGATCTTGTGAAAAATTATGAAGATATTGGGAAACAAATTAGTGATCCAGAAGTGATTCAAGATCAAGAACGATGGACGAAATTAATGAAAGAGCATAGTGACTTAACTCCCATTGTAGAAAAGTATAAAGAATATATGGAAGTACAGCAAAATTTAGAAGATGCCCGTATATTGATGGAAGAGGAAGAAGATGAAGAACTTCGACAAATGGGTAAGGAAGAATGGGTTTCATCGAAAGAAGCAATTGAAAAGTTAGAAGAAGAGTTAAAAATATTACTGTTACCTAAAGATCCTAATGATGAAAAAAATGTATTTGTAGAAATTCGTGGAGGTGCAGGAGGAGATGAAGCAGCGTTATTTGCTAGTGATCTCTTTCGTATGTACGCTCGTTATGCAGAACGTCAACATTGGAAAACAGAAATCATGAATATTAGTGAAAGTGGAGTCGGTGGTTTTAAAGAAGCTATTTTTATGATTCAAGGAAAAGGAGCTTATTCTAGGCTCAAATATGAAAGTGGTGTTCATCGTGTACAACGAATTCCAGTTACAGAGTCAGGAGGTCGTATTCACACTTCTACAGTTACAGTTGCCGTTTTACCAGAGGCTGAGGAAGTAGACGTTGAGATTAATCCTAGTGATATTCGTATTGATGTTTTTCGTTCTTCTGGAAATGGTGGTCAAAGTGTTAATACAACGGATTCAGCGGTACGAATTACTCATTTACCTACAGGATTAGTAGTGAGTTGCCAAGATGAAAAATCTCAACATAAAAATAGAGATAAGGCGATGAAGATTTTACGAGCTAGACTATATGAAGAAGAACAAAGAAAAAAGGATGCAGAGGTAGCAGAAGAAAGGAAAAGTCAAGTAGGTACAGGAGATCGAAGTGAACGAATACGAACGTATAACTTCCCTCAAGGAAGGGTTACAGATCATAGAATTGGGCTTACACTGCATAAATTAGAAGCTATTTTAGATGGAGATATTGATGAATTGATTGATCATTTAATTACAACCGATCAAACAGCACGTTTAAATAAGATGACAGAACAATAATAAAAAATTTATTTATAGGCAAGGATAGCAGAATAAGAGGAAACTGGCTAAAAGCTAGTTTCTTTTTTTCATTTCTAAAAATGAAAGAGTTTGTTATATTTTTATTCAAAATATAAATTAAATACTTAAAATGAAAACAATAAATATAAATGATATAATATTAAGAAAAGTAAATAGGCTGAGAAGTTTTTATGTGATATAAAAAGAAAACAGAAATAAAATATAAAAGAAGGAAGGCAAAGAAATATGAAGATAAAAGATCAAGCTCTTCAAAGGCATAGGCAGTGGAAAGGAAAGTTAGAGATTGTTGCTAAAGCAAAAATAAAAAATAAAGAAGATTTATCGATTGCATATACACCGGGAGTAGCGGAACCTTGTAGAAAAATTATAGAGGATAAAGAAAATGTTTATGAATATACGATGAAAGGAAATACAGTAGCTGTGATTTCTGATGGAACAGCGGTTTTAGGGTTAGGAGATATTGGTCCAGAAGCAGCTATGCCAGTGATGGAAGGAAAGGCGGTGTTATTTAAAGAGTTTGCAGGTATTAATGCCATTCCTATTTGCTTAAATACAAAAGACACAGAGGAAATTATTCAAACCGTTAAATATATGGCTCCTACTTTTGGTGGAATTAATCTAGAAGATATTTCAGCACCCCGTTGCTTTGAAATTGAAGAACGATTGAAGAAAGAATTAGATATACCTGTTTTTCATGATGATCAACACGGTACTGCTATTGTTGTATTAGCAGGATTAATCAATAGCCTTCGAATTATTCATAAGGATAAACAAACGATGAAAGTCGTAATAAATGGAGCTGGTTCCGCAGGAATAGCGATTACAAAGTTGTTATTAAAGGCGGGATTTGAAAATCTTTGCCTTTGTGATCAGTTAGGCATTCTTTATCCAACAGCCCCTTGGGCCAATTGGGTACAAAAAGAGATAGCCACTCAGATCAATCCAACAGGAAAACAAGGATCCTTAGAGGAAGCACTAAAAGGGGCCGATGTTTTTATTGGAGTTTCGGCTCCTAATATTGTAACAAAGGAAATGATTGTTAATATGAATGATGATGCTATTGTCTTTGCTATGGCGAATCCTACTCCGGAAATTATGCCAGATATAGCTAAAGCTGCAGGAGCTCGTATTGTAGGTACAGGACGTTCAGATTTTCCTAATCAAGTAAATAATGTTCTTGTTTTCCCTGGCATTTTTAAAGGAGCTTTAGAAGCAAGAGCGAGGGATATTACAGAAGAGATGAAATTAGCTGCAGCAAAGGCTATTGCTTATATGATTCCAAAAGAAAAATTAAATGAAGATTATATTTTGCCAAAAGTATTTGAAGAAGATATAGCGGAAAAAGTAGCAGAAGCAGTAAAAAAAGTAGTACTAGAAAGTCCTACAATTTACTATGGTGTACGTTGTAGAAAAATAAGGGATATGTCATAATATAAAGTAAAACCCATGAATAACTTAGTTTTTGGGGGAAAATATAATTTAAGATAGTTATTATAAAAAATAAAAGAAGGAGTAAAAACATGATTGAATTTAATAATGATTGGGATACATTACTAGAAGAAGAATTTGAAAAAGAGTATTATTTAAATTTACGAGAGTTTTTAAAATATGAATATAGCCATTATACAATATATCCCGATATGTATGATATTTTTAATGCATTAAAAACAACGGCTTATAAAGATGTAAAGGTGGTTATTTTAGGACAAGATCCTTATCATGGTCCTAATCAATCTCATGGTCTTGCTTTTTCAGTTAAACCAGGTGTTCGAATTCCACCCTCTCTTTTAAATATTTATAAAGAATTACATAAGGAATTAGGATGTTATATTCCTGATAATGGATATTTAATCCCTTGGGCTAAACAGGGAGTATTACTTTTAAATACAGTCCTTACTGTAAGAGCAGGAATGGCTAATTCTCATCGAGGAAAAGGATGGGAGCAATTTACAGATCGAATTATTACTTTACTAAATCATCGAGAAGAACCTATTGTTTTTTTACTATGGGGAAATCCAGCAAAGAAGAAAATGGAGTTTATTACGAACAAAAATCATCGTATTCTCACAACCGTTCATCCTAGTCCTTTATCCGCTAGCCGAGGCTTTTTTGGATGCAATCATTTTATGAAAACAAATGAAATATTAAAACAATTAGGTCATGATCCTATTGATTGGCAAATACCTAATATAGGATAGGTACTTGTTATCAAATATTTTAATTTATAAATTTGTATATCTGTAATATGGTATTAAAAAATAAAGAAAGAGGAGATAAAATGAAAGCAGTTATTTTTGATATGGACGGGGTACTGATTGATTCAGAACCCCTTTATTATGAAGTGGAACATTCCATTTACGATGAATTAGGTGTTCAAATAGAAGATGAACGATATGCACAATATGTAGGAAGTAGTGCTTATAAGATGTATTCGGATTTAAAGGAAGAATTTCATTTTGAAGCGGATATAGAAGAATTAATACAAAAAACGAGAGAAAGAATAGAAGAAATTATTGAGATTCCAGGAAAGTTAAAATTAATAGAAGGAGTTATACCATTGCTTCAATGGTGTAAGGAAAAGGAGTATAAAACAGCCATTGCTTCCTCTTCTCATGATGAGATGATTCAAAAGGTAGTAGATATTGTAGATATTAGACAATACTTTGATACACTTGTGAGCGGAGATTTTGTTAAAAAGAGTAAACCAAATCCAGACATCTTTTTGTATGCAGCTAAAAAACTAGAGGTAAAACCACAAAATTGTATAGTAATTGAAGATTCATCCAATGGAGTAAAGGCTGCTAATCGTGCAGGAATGAAGTGTATAGGATTTCAAAGCCCTAATACGCCACCACAAAATTTAGAAATAGCGGATCAAGTAGTTGTACATATGACGGAGATTATTAATATATTAAAGTGAAGGATACATCGATCTATATAAAGATGCACTATTCGTTCCCTAAAAAGCATGTTTCATTCCTTTTTTGAGATTTTTTTCAATCCCGATGCTATAATGAAAGTGCAGAGGGGGGGGGAGAGGAGTATAATGTTATTGTATCGTTGGATTGATGCAATTGCTTTACAGGTTTATCGACAAAATCTTGTGCCTCATAGTGATATAAGAAAAATGAGATATGCTATGGTAGTTTTTACCAATGAGTTCATTAAACTTGTAT
>JAAYSE010000160.1 GCA_012524135.1 Candidatus Epulonipiscium sp.
AATAATTCTATCCCCTATATCCATTGCTTCTCTTTGATCATGAGTAACATAAATCATAGAAATTCCAGTTTCACTATTAAGTTTTTTTATCTCATATCTCATTTTTTCATTCATTTTTGCATCCAAATGGGACAAAGGTTCATCTAATAAAAGAAGTTTAGGTTTCATAATAAGAGCTCTAGCAAGAGCTACTCTTTGTTGTTCTCCTCCACTTAATTTTGAAGGATAACTTTTTTCTTTCCCAGTTAAATTTACAAGTTTAATCACTTCTTCCACTTTAGTTTTTATATCATTTTTACTCTTTTTCATGATTTTCAAAGGATAAGCAATATTTTCAAAAACATTATAATGTGGCCAAAGGGCATAATTTTGAAATACCAACCCTACCCCTCTTTTATTGGCAGGAACAAATATACCTTCATATGAAGAATATACTAAATGATTCAATATAAAAATTTCTCCTTTATCAGGTTTTTCAATTCCTGCTATTATATTTAATAAAGTAGTTTTACCACAACCACTAGGCCCTAAAAAAACAAGAATTTCATTCTCTAACAATCTAAAACTTACAGAATCAAGCACCTTTTTATCTTCATATTTTTTACTTACATTATTTACATTGCAAATAAGCATTCTACTATCACCTTCTCTGTTTTTGAATAACTAGTTGTCCAATGGTAATCAGTATAATAATAATTACTGCAATAGCAGAAACAACTTCTAGTCCACCTGTATCTGAGCGTAAATTATAAATTAAAACACCGATGGTTTCATATCCTCTTGAATAAAGCATAATAGAAACTGGGATTTCTCTTAATACAAATATCATTGACATCATAAACCCTGCTTTTATACCAGGCAATATCATTGGTATTACTATCCTTTTAAATGTTTGAATACATGAAGCTCCATTTATTTCCGATGCTTTTTCAAGAATTGGATCAAACCCTATCATCAACCCATTAACATTTTTAACGATCATAGGTAAACAAATCCCTATATAGGTAACGATAATAATCCACGGAGTCCCATATAACTTTAGCGGCTCATTTTTCCAAGCAAATATTGCTGCAATCGCAAGAACTGTTTCTGGTATTGCCATAGGAAGTGAAGATAAAAATTCTACTATTTTTTTACATCTAGTTTTAGTTCGATTAGATATATATGAAATAACCATCCCTATCACACATGCTATCGTAGCAGAAATCAAACCATATATAATACTATTTTTAATAGCACTCCTAGCTATTCTTTCTTCAAATAATATATTATAATAATTATTTAAAGTCATATTTTTAAATGTTAAAGGAATACCCCATTTTTTCAAAAATGATGAAATTACTATCATTATAATTGGTACAAAAGAAGTTAGAAACAAGAAAAATAATATAATTATAGTTATAACTATTTTAAATTTTCCTAAAGAATATATATATCTCTCATCATTCACAATGTTTGTAGAGGTGTATTCTTTACTTTTTAAATATTTATTATTTAACATAAATAATATTCCAGAAATAATTAAAAGTAATACAGAAAGTGAAACAGCACTTCCAATATCTAAGGATGATAATGATGAAAAAATATAAGTAGTAACTACATATTTTCGAGCAGGAAGCCCTAATACTGTTGCAACTCCAAAACATGCTATAGATTTTGAAAATACAAATAATAATATTGAAAAAATACTAGGCATAATAATTGGAATAATTATAGTAGATATAACCTTTTTTGAACTTGCACCGCTTATAAATCCTGCTTTTTCTAAATTAGAATCCATATTTTTTAAAGCATTTGATATATTAATAAAAACCATAGGATATAAATGAAGAACCATAACAAAAATAATTCCTTCTAACGAATAGATTTCAAAGGGATTTTTAGTATTAAAAAATTGATATAAAAACCTTGTGAAAAAACCATTATGACCTGCTATTTCAATCCACGCTATCGCCATAATATATGAAGGAATTACAAAAGTTCCAAATATAAGTTTTTCAATTAACTTCTTACATAAAATATCAGTCTTTGTTACCAAAAAAGCAAGCCCTCCTCCAAGAAGGCCTGCAAACAAGGTTATACAAAATCCAATATAAAGAGTGTTTTTAACTGCGAAATAAACTTCTTTATTAAAAAATAAGTTTTTATATGCATCTAAAGATATTTCTATTCCATTAAAAGATATTCCAAAACTATATCCTATTAAAACTAAAATTGGATACATAACTAATAGCGCTACAGTAACTATAGTTACTATTAAAGCTACTATTTTAATGTCAAAATTAGTATTAATTTTGCGAATACACTTCATTATATTTTTCCTTTAATTCTTCTTCATTTTTTGATAATTCTTCCCAGTTAACTACTGTAGATCTTACTTCAGAAGGAATACCTTTGGGAAGTGGTAAATCCTTGATTACTGGTATAAAACCATATTTTGTTGATATTTGTTGAGCTTCTTCTGATAATGCAAAGTCTACAAATTCTTTAGCTAGATTTGTTTTTTCTTCTGATCTTGAAGGTTTATCTATAATAGCAATTGGTCTTTGAATACTGATAGCTCCTTCTTTTGGCCATGATATAACAAGAGGACTCTCTAACTCTTTTTTCTTTGCTATTTTTATCATTCTTAAAGCTCCATCATGAGGAGAAATAGTAGCATAAACTTCTCCAGAATCTACCTTTTCAATAGCTGCTACATTTTGTTTAATTAACATAATATCATTATCCACTAAAGATTGATGATAGTCCCACTTATTTCCAAACACTTGATAAAGACCACAATTCAAAGCATAAGCAGTAGACGATTGTCTAGCATCTGCCATGG
Source organism: Candidatus Epulonipiscium sp. (assembly GCA_012524135.1). Taxonomy (GTDB): domain Bacteria; phylum Bacillota; class Clostridia; order Lachnospirales; family JAAYNZ01; genus JAAYNZ01. The sequence continues at coordinate 2,828 of JAAYSE010000160.1, forward strand.
CAATTTTACCTTTAAATACTTCCTTTGTTAAATCTTCAAAAGCCTTTGGAGCATTTTCTTCTGACAATAAATCTTTGTTATATATGATAACTCCAAATCTTGAATTTACAGGTGTATAATATCCATTAGCAATCTTTTGATATTCAGGTTTTAAATTTTCAACTTGAGAAGATTTGTATTCTAAAAGCTTACCTTTTTCTTGTAATTTCATATACATAAGGGGTTCGGC
>JAAYSE010000161.1 GCA_012524135.1 Candidatus Epulonipiscium sp.
ATTTCTCCATAATAAATCACATGATAATCATTATTTCCTTGATAAAATCGATCCATAATAACATCATCCACTACAGCTGGTTCCATTGCTTGACGATAAACAATTTTGCATTCATAATGAAGTTCACACTCACCTACAATAGGGACATCAACTTTTTGCCCTGGTTCAGGTGTAATATTACATTCTTTAAACTTATTCACCTCTCGTCCGGAACGAGTACCACTAAATGCCAATGCTTTTTTTACTTGTTCATTTTCTTTTAATGGAATACTAACCGTAAACTCGGTAGCTCCTTTTAACAAATCATAGGTATGTCTTGAATATCGAACTGCTACCGTAAATATAGGCCTACTCCAAATAATTCCTAAAGTTCCCCAACCAATAGCCATGGTATTGATCTTCTCTCCTTTTTTTGTAGTTAAAAAGGCTCCTTTAGGTAATTGACGCATTACTTCTTCTGCATATTTCATATAAGATACATCTTGCATAGTTATTATTCTCTCCTTTTCTATTAAAAAATAATCTCCTTTAAAATATTTGTAAATAAATTCTATCCATCTCATATTATTATAAACATTTATTATTTATTCGTCAAAACTTCAAGAGCAAATTGAAAGACTACATAAAATATGATATTTTTATATAAGGCAAATAAAATATTGATATCTCATATCAAAAATAGAAAGGAAAATATAAAAAATGAAGGAAGTATGTAATCAAAAATATATTATTGAAACACTACAAGATCTTCTTTTAACTCCTAGTCCTAGTGGTTATTGTTACACTATCATGAAAAAAATTCAAGAAAAAATAATGGATCTTGGTTTTTCTATGACGTATACTCAAAAAGGCTGCGGTATTATTACTATTCCTGGTGAAAATACAAATTATACCATAGGTTTATCTGCTCATGTAGATACTTTAGGTGCCATGGTTCGATCTATTAAAAGTTCCGGTACGCTTCGTTTTACTTCTATCGGAGGATATATGTTACCAACAGTCGAAGGCGAATACTGTACTATCCATACACGCTATGGAAAAAGCTTTTCTGGAACCGTATTATCTACCCAACCCTCTGTTCATGTATATGACGATGCACGAACATTAGAACGTAGTGAAAAAAATATGGAAATTCGTATTGATGAATTAGTTTCTTCCAAAGAAGACGTACAATCTTTAGGCATTGCAGTAGGAGATTTTATTTCTTTTGATCCACGTACTACTATTCTAGACAATGGATTTATTAAATCTAGACATTTGGACGATAAAGCGGGCGTAGCTATTATTTTAGGATTATTAGAATGGCTTCATCGTACTGGTAAAAAACCTGCTTCTACGTTGAAAATTTTTCTCTCTGTTTATGAAGAAATTGGACATGGTGCTTCCTATATCCCAGCAGACATTAATGAACTTATTGCTATCGATATGGGTGCTATGGGTGATGATCTTAATTGTACAGAACAAGATGTTTCTATTTGTGTTAAAGATTCTTCAGGTCCTTATGATTATCATATGGTATCCCACTTACAAGAACTAGCCAAAGAACATCATCTATCTTATGTATTAGATGTATATCCTCATTATGGTTCAGATGTCTCCACTGCATTACGAGGAGGTAATAATATACGTGGAGCATTAATTGGACCAGGTGTTCA
>JAAYSE010000162.1 GCA_012524135.1 Candidatus Epulonipiscium sp.
TTAAAGAACAAATCATTATTGGGGCAAAAGCGGGGGCAGATTTAATCTTAATCGAAACCATGTCGGATCTTTACGAAGCCAAAGCGGCCATCTTAGCAGCAAAGGAAAATACGGAACTTCCTATCATTTGTACCATGACCTTTCAATCAGATGGAAGAACTCTTACAGGTACAGATCCTCTCACTATGGTCAATGTATTACAAAGTTTAGGAATCACAGCCTTAGGACTTAACTGTTCCTTAGGCCCTAAAGAAATGATGCCAATTTTATCCCAAGTCCTTACTTATTCCACAATCCCTGTTATTGTTCAAGCCAACGCCGGATTGCCCAAATTAGTCAATGATGAAACAGTATTTGACATCACACCGGAAGAATTTCAAAAATGGGCTGTAGAAATGGCAACACAAGGAGTTCTTCTATTAGGAGGTTGTTGTGGAACAACACCAGATCATATAAGGGAATTAAAAAAAGGCTTGGAAAATATAAAACCTCTTCAACTTCAAGGGAAAAAAATAACAGCAGCCAGTTCTTCTACCTGTACAATAACGTTAGGTAGAGAAGTAAAAATAATAGGTGAACGAATTAATCCAACGGGTAAAAAAATGCTTAAAGAAGCTTTAATTCACGGAAATATAGATTATTTGTTAAAGGAAGCTATTAACCAAAAAGAACATGGTGCCCATATCCTTGATATCAATGTGGGACTTCCAGAAATTGATGAAAAAGCTCTTATGGTACAAGCCATAAAAGAAATCCAAGGAATTGTTACTCTTCCTTTGCAGATTGATAGTGTTATTCCTGAGGTAATTGAAGCAGGAGCTCGAATTTGCAATGGACGACCTATTATTAATTCTATAAATGGGGACGATGAGATCATGGATGCCATTTTTCCTATTGTAAAAAAATATGGTTGTCTTGTTATAGCCTTAACATTGGATCATAAAGGAATTCCCAAAACTGCTGAAGAAAGACTTTTGATTGCTGAACGTATTATTGAAAAAGCTAAAAGTTATGGAATAGAAAAAGAAGATATCATCGTAGACTGCCTTGTTCTTACTGCTTCAGCCCAACAAGAAGAAGTAAAAGAAACCATAAAAGCAGTCAAACTTGTAAAAGAAAAGCTTGAGGTCATGACCACCTTAGGGATTAGTAATGTATCCTTCGGTTTACCAGCAAGAGGTATTCTAAATAGAACTTTTTTAGCTACTGCATTAGCGGCAGGTTTGGATGCTCCCATTCTAAATCCTATGGAAGACGATATGATTAATACAGTAGCCGCTTTTAATTTACTTTGGAATTATGATGAAAATGGTACCTCCTATATTAAAAGATATTCTACTGTAACGACAAAAGCTCTCTCTTCTCCTCCTAAAAACATGGACTTAAAAAAAACCATCATTGATGGGTTGAAAGAAGAAGGAACTAACCTTGTAAAAGAGCTTTTAAAAAATACCAAAGGTTTAGAAATCATGGATCAATATCTTATCCCTGCCCTTGATATTGTAGGAGAAAAATATGAAAAAGGAGAGATTTTTTTACCCCAACTCATTCAATCGGCTGAAGTTGTTAAGAAAGCTTTTGAAGTCATCAAAGAAGATATGATTACAAATATGGAAAATAAAGAACCCATAAAAAAAGGTAAAATTGTATTAGCCACTGTAAAAGGGGATATTCATGATATTGGTAAAAACATTGTAAAAATACTTTTAGAAAATTATGGCTATGAAGTGTATGATTTAGGTAAAGACGTTCCGATCCAAAAGGTCTTGGATACTGTGGAAGAAGAAAAGGTTTCTCTCGTAGGACTTAGTGCTTTGATGACAACCACTGTAAAAAATATGGAACTTACCATCAAATCTTTAAAAGAAAAATATCCTACATGCAAAATAATGGTGGGAGGTGCCGTTCTAACGAAGGACTATGCTACTATGATTGGAGCTGATTTTTATGCTAAAGATGCTAGAGAATCGGTTAAAATCGCACAACAAGTGTTAGGCTGATTAACTCAGCCTTCCTTTATGCTTTAAAACACCTTTTCTATACAACCCTAGAGAAACAAGGGTTAGAAAAATATTAAATGAA
>JAAYSE010000163.1 GCA_012524135.1 Candidatus Epulonipiscium sp.
AAAGTGCAATAAGAGCCAATGATTGACCATATGCCATAGGAGCAATAATGATATTTTTATAATGCTCTGCATTATTTCCTACTCCTGTTCCGGCAGATACATTTAATACCGTCCCCTCTTCATCTATATTATCACATATAGCTGAAATTGCTTTATCCGCATATTTACGATAAGAAGAATCTAAAATTCCAAGTTGAATTCCTTTTAAAATTCCAGTAGTAATTGCTGCTGTCCCCGATACTTCTTCATAACTTGTAGGATCTGTTAAGACTGTATGCCATAAGCCTGAAGAAGCTTGTAATTTAATTAATGCTTCTACTTGTGATTGGTATATATTGATTAAATATGTTTGAATACCTTTATCCATCGTTCCACCAAAAGATTCTATATAATCCATAACTGCAAAAGTAAACCAAGCGTTGCCTCGACCCCAAAAAACCTCTCCAAAGTTACTATTTGATTCAAAGCTCCATGCATGATAAAATAATCCTGTTTTTTTATCATGCAAATATTTAATATGTATTAACATTTGATAAATGGATTCACTAATCCAATCTTGACGATTATACTTTTGTCCCATTTTATTCAAAAAAAGAACCGTCATAAAAATAGTATCTATCCATATTTCTCCTTCATTTAACCGAACACCAAGCCGATCACCTATAGCGCTAGTTACATGTTGAAATCCATCATATTTCGTACGTGGTAAATGATTCATAAGCCATTCAGCTCGTTCAATACACATTTTTTCATATAAAGGATTCTCAAACTTATCTATTAAATCCACAAGAGTTAAATAAGGTGCTGTTGTATTCACATTTTTAGAAGGAAGCCCTATTTCCATATTTCTTTTATACCAATGATCTAAAAAATCATCATAGCGATTATCTTTATAATAATCTCCTAATTTTAATAAACCATATAAACCCACACCTTGAGGCCAATCCCATTCTTCTATTCCAAAATCTCTAGCTATTTTCCCCATTTCTGTTTCATTACCTGAAGTATGTTTATCCCTTTCATAATCTGCTCCTCCTAAATTCATCAACTTATTTACAATCAACTCAATCTTTTTCAGTAAAACATCATTACTTACCTTCATCATCTTTTCCTCCATCCATTTTTTTTATATATTCTGTAGGTGTAATACCTGTGTATTTTTTAAATATTTGGCTAAAATACTGAGGATTATTACCACAACCCACTTGTTCAGCAATTATATATATTTTTTCTGTACTACTTTCAAGAAGTAATTGCTTTGCTTTTTCAATACGTTTACTTGTCAAGTAATGAGAAAACTTATACCCCGTTTGCTTCACAAACTGTTTGCTTAAGTAATCTACATTCATATACAAATAATTTTCTGCTATCCATTTTAAAGAAAGGTTTGAATCCGAAAGATGTTTATCTATATATTTTAAAGTTTTTTCAATAAAATCTTTGTATTGATAATGAGTAACAGGTTGTATTGTTACATAATTTCTAAATTTATCCAAAAACGTTTTTAAAATAGTTTTACAATCATTGATTTCATTGATTTCAATTAAAAAATCC
>JAAYSE010000164.1 GCA_012524135.1 Candidatus Epulonipiscium sp.
CCCCCCTTAAGGTTCCCATAATATTCTTACTGTATATAATTTAACTACTATACATCAATTATTATCATTTTATATTCTCAATTATCTTTATTCTATCAAATATACTAACCAATTCCTACTAAATTTTATTTTAAAAACCAACTTCAATCCTCATTATTAATATCATTTAAATTTAGCCTATTAAAATAAGCAATCTATTTCCGCTAAAAAATACACACCCCTATAAAGGCTTTTTTTAATATATATTCTAGCTTATAGATAGCATAGATTAAGTTAATATAAAGAATACTCATAATCTATATTTTACGGTAATTTTTTTTAATTCTTCTTTTGTAAATGTTTTTGTATGAAATAAATCAATATTATTAAATATAGCTTTATAATTACCAAAATTATTTATACCTATTTCAAAAACCAAATTATCTTGATATGTAATATGATAATCATCATATGGTACAAGAATTCTTTCTCCTTCTTTTTTTTCTGTATAATAAATAGAGTTAAGAATTTACTCAACTTTTTTTCTTGTCATTCCAAATAAAATATCACCTATTCCTTTATGTGAATAAACAATAATTGTTTCCATATTATTTCTCTTCTCCCTTTCTTCTATGCCATTCATTCCAAAATGCTATATATCCATTTCTTTCAAATTCATCTTCTGGAAGATTTTTAGGCAAAGACTTTTTATAATAATCTTCTACTATATCAGCAAAACGCAAAATTTCATCTTTATATTGAAGATAATAAACAAATAAAGGATTTCCATTTTCAGTAATAAGTTTGACCATTCCATCCTCATGGAAAACAGCCCAATCAACTCCATTATCACATCCGATAATATCTACCTCATCTAAATTTTCATTAGGAATCATGGAAAAACCACAACAGGGTAGCATTTGTTCTCCTTTTGTTGGTAAATGATCTTCAGATAATGTTTTTAACATTCTAAGAGCTGCTGCACTTGCTGTACAAGAATAGGATAATTTTTCTTCTCCTATAATAACTGTTATATCTCCATGAAGACATAAATCATTAGGATCATCCTTAGCTTTATCTAACCAATACAAACTGTTTACTTTTATTTTAAAATTTGAATAATCAAGTGTAAAAATACTATCCTGAAACTTCTTCCATACATCTGTAAGATATTCTTCTTTTGGAGCAAATAAAAGAAGTCCCCTATCATCATACAAGTGAAAAATACAACCACTATTACTATCTATGATAAAAATAGATGAGCAAAAATTCATTTCCCCACCTATATCGGATAAAATTATCTCTCTAAATAATTTCTGTATATTTATTTCTTTTACATGATACAAATGCCTTATACAGGTATAGACTTCATCGTCTTGATGTATGGGTAAATCATCTTTACGTATAGGGTATTGCCATTTTAATTTATATGTATCATATTGAATTACATCAGTTAAAGTGCTCTCTAGGAATTGCTTCTCTTTTTCATTCTCTTCTCCATATAAATCTTCATAAACAACCAAAAGATTATCACTATACTTTATAAACCTATATATTTCTATTGCTTTTTGAAGGCATTCTTCCACATATAATTCATTTAAGCTTCCATCTTCCAGATACTGATACTTTTTACTTAACTTATCAATATGAAGCATATATTTATAAGTTAGTCTATTTAAAACTTTGTCTTCTGCTCCATATTGTTTTAAAATATTACCTAAAATATCCTTTGGTTTTTCTTTGACTTTCACTATTTATTTCCCCACCTTTTCTTCTGTCTATCATTATCATCTGCCTTACGATAATAAGTTATAAAATATTGTACTCTGCCCTTAACACTTCACATGTATAATCATTCTCTGATTCACATTAAAAATTTAACACTATTCTACTGTTTTGTAATAGATATGATATCCTGTATATAAGACCTTTGTTATTCCAAAAAATGAAAACTGATCTAATTCTTTACCAAGGTTTGATACCTTAAATCCTTTTCTTTGCGTTCTATGACTCTCGTACCGCTTTTAATAACTACTTGTTGTTCTTATGTCCGATAGGTAGTTTTGCATATTGGCATATAGAACAAATCTAAATTGGTAACACCAACAGGCTACTATTCCTCCAAGAATTTTTTTACATCGTCCATGCGTATATCTATCCACTCGTCATTATCTATAAAGGTATCATGATCTTCTTTGTGTGCTAATCGGACATAAACAGGATTATCTGATAATTCTGTGCTGGTGCCACCAACTATTAAGTAGTAACTTTGATCGATATCATAAATTACGATATACAAGCCGGAGCCAATATTTTCACTATGCTTGAAGGGTCTAAGATCAGCAAATGTTATAGCATCACCTTTTCGTGATAACGCAATCACATCATCAATCGTCAGCACCTTAGTTTCTTCTTTCAGCTCAGAATTGGCATTTTTTATTATTTCTGTTAATTTGATTAATTCAGGCATAGTCGAATAAAAGAACGGATCTTTTCGAAATGTATCATCTGCATTCACAACAAATTCTTCCACTACTTTTCCATCAAAGTCATAAAAAGACAAGGAATATAAGGTACCCATATGGAATATGGAAAATCCGCTTTTCTTAAAGGATTGAGATTGTATTTTCTTTACGATTTCGGAAATATCCTCCGGATTAGTAATGGTATAATTCTTGCCACTGGAACCATCTCTAACCGAAATGGATTGGATGGTTTTAGATTCGACACCAGCCAGAAAAGTTTTTGGAGTTATCCATGTAACTAAAGTCACTAATACTATCAAGGCTAAAATTGTAACACCAATAAAAATTTTCTTTTTCGCTTTCATCATCATACCCCCTTGCTATAATAATAGGTCAAAAAATAGTTTCTAATTGAAATGATACTTTCATTGTAATATTTGTCAATAAATCTTCTGTAATGGTTTTATGTAGTAAGATTGAAGTTAAAACTGTAAGTTCCAGTTTGTTTAACTTTTACTTTTGTTATTATACCACAATTTCCATTAACTATAATTCAATAGTTTTAGAATTTCTCATTTGTAAGCATTGTAATCAGTTGATGCTGATAAAAATCATCTTTGCTTAGCTGAATACTCTCGGCAAATATGCTTTCAAAGACTGCACCTTTTTCAATCAATCTTTTGTTTCGCTCCTTACTTTTTTCTTCGTTTCTACCATCTTGTTCTTCTTTCTTTGCATAAAAAAAGACGACTAAGATTTTTGGTCTTAATCGCTTTTTTATATAATAACCATCTTATGAAATCGAAAGATTCGATTCTCCTAAATGTTTAAAGTATTTCATTATTGTAGTTGCCACTGTTGGCGAACAATGGTCATGCGAATATACTCGCCTTCCATGTGCATCTGTAATTTTCAAATTATCAAAATCCGGCATAATACTTGGAGTAAAAACAATTATTGGCACAGCCATTCTATTTTAGATTTACAAATCTTTTATTTCTCGTTCGATGAATTTCTATATTCAACTGATCGTAAAGAAAACGCATCTTCTAATTGATTTTTGGTAATTTCTACAGGATAAGTACCACTTGCTGGCATTAAGTCAATAATTTTTCCACCCACTAATTCAATATAAATTTCAAAAGGATTTACAAAATAAACCTTACTCGTAAAGGCATCATCATATGTCAAGCCAGATTTGGTTAAAAGTCCCTCAAACAAATTTCCTTCAGCACTATAATCGTAGATATGTCCATTATGAATATCTCTAATTATATATCCTATATATTCTTCCGACTCACTCTGAAATTCAATATATTCAGCAATAACTTCAGAATTACTATTTAAGAGTTCTATCTTTCTTTGAGGTATCAAATTTCCATTAATTTTGTCCATTGTACGATCTTCATTTAAGATATCTTTTGCAAACTGATAAAGAGCTTCCTTCTCACCATTCGTCCTACTTTCAGCTTGATTATTCATACTACATGCTAAAAATAATACACTCATTATTAAAATTAACAAAACTGTGGCTAATTTTGATTTAGACTTCTTATTTTTTTCACTTATTAACATGGTTTTTTCCTCCTTGAAAATAGGTCAATTTAAGCATTTAGCTATGGTGACTTTTGATACTCCATATTCATCCGTAATACTCTTATAGGTTCTACCATCTTGCAGATGAAGTTTTACAATTTTTTTCTTAAATTCAGGTTCATAGCGTTGTGGCATTATATTCTCCTTTTTCATATAATATCATTATATATTGTAACCACTGGTGTTACACACTATATTATACCACTTCATTTTTA
>JAAYSE010000023.1 GCA_012524135.1 Candidatus Epulonipiscium sp.
TGTATCCATTGATTTCTAGAATGGGTGCAGAAAGAAATACAGATGGTTTTAAGAAAACAGTGTCGGAAGCGATTAGTATTGTTAATTTATTAGTCATTCCTGCTACAATTGGTGCCATGGTTTTTGCAAAACCTATTGTAATTCTTTTATTTAATCGAGGAGCTTTTGATGCAAAAGCGATTGAATTAACTTCCGAAGCTTTATTTTTTTATTCTGTGGGTATGGTTGGTTTTGGGCTTAGGGATGTATTATCTCGGGCTTTTTATTCTCTACAAGATACGAAGACACCTGCGATTAATGCAGGTATTGCAATGATTATTAATGTAATTTTAAATATTATTTTATCTCGATTTTTGGGAATCGGTGGTTTGGCCTTCGCTACAAGTATTTCAGCTATTGTTTGTACGGTATTGTTATTTATTAATTTACGCAAGAAGGTAGGTGCTTTTGGAATGAAAGCAATTACGATTTCGTTTGTTAAGATTACGAGTGCATCTTTGCTTATGGGAGTGGTTGCTCGGTTTTCCTTTTTATTCTTAACACCTTATCTTCGCCCAAATGGAGCTCTTTTAATATCCGTAGGTATCGGGGTGATCATTTATTTTATTATGATTTATTGGTTAAAGGTAGATGAGATTAAAAAGATGATTCAATTGTTGAAAGAAAAGGTCATAAGTCGTTATCAATAAAATACCATTTATTTCTTGACAATTCTTAGTTTCATTCAGTATAATAATAAAAGTATATTTTTCTATAAAAAGTAAGGGGGACATCAAGTGAAACGGCTTGTGATGTTTTTGCCGGGAAGTATTTTATTCCTCCTATCTCTTGCTGGATGTCAGAAGAATGTAAAGGTAGATTATACGGATCCTCAAGCGGTAGTAGAATATCAGCAAAATGTAATTTGTAATATTATTGCTAGAGATATGACAAGTAAGAGAGCATATAAAAAATTGAATCCTGTTAGTAGTTCTAAGCGTCAAGAAAAGTATCCTAAAAAGGCATATATTGAGTTATTAAGTCAGTATGAACGGTATCAAGAAGTAGATATGATCATGGTAGATTATGACTTAGGAGAACCTATTTATGATGGAGATGAGATAGCGAATATATTGGTTATTCAACACTATAAAAATGGATTGACGATGGAACGAAAGATTTGCTTAATAAAAGAGAAGGATAGATGGTTGATCGAAGAAGATAAGATTATACGTTAATAAAAAATAAAAGGTACATCAATGAAGATGTACCTTTTATTTTTTTATTATTTGTTCGTATCTGAAACAGTGATTTCTAATGCATCTTTTAGATTAAATTCATTATTATTTTCATCAAGTACCGTATATCGTTGTTCTAGTTCTATTTTTTCATTTTTAATAAGTGCATCGCCATCAATGGTTAATGTTAAAGTATCTAGTGTTTTATCATCCATATGATAAGCCGTTACTTTTTTATCACGAACAGAGAAGCTAAGAATAGAGAAACTATTTTTGTTCATGGCTTCACTGAATTTAATTGTGATGGTATTACCAGAAGCGATAGCAGATACAATTTCGGGTACAATTTGATCTTTTACTTTATAAGTTTCATTGAAGTTTACTTTTGTACCGAAGGAATTTACGATTTGAGCATCATTGGTTGTTTTAATTTGAAATACAATATCTTTTGCATTTGTATTGAATTTATCTTCGTATACTAATTCAACAATGGTTTTGTTTTCTTTTTCGTGGATAGTCATACCTACAGGTGTTTTACCATTGATAGTAAAGGCATGACGATCTACAGAATTTAATCGTTCATCAAAGGTTACTTCTAAGGTATCTTTTTTCACGGCTGCTACGCTCACATTAGGTCTTACATCTTGAGATTTATTAAGATTTAAGAAGTTACCATGAGCAGCAGGTTTCATAGTATTACCAGCCATGTCTTTTACATTGGTTACAAAAAGTTGTGCTTTACTTATTTGAGATTGTAATAAGTTAGCTTGAGCATCTGTTAAAGTTAAACATACTCTGGTATTGCTGTCTACGAATTCGATATCGCCAGAGATTGGGAAGTATTGTCCATTAATTACTAAGAAGTAGTTATTTTGATCAAGAGCCGTATCTTCTTCTACTTCTTCATTAAATTGGACATAAAGAACCTTGGATGCAAATTCTTTATTTGCTTTTTGAATATCATAGTATACTTTATCAACAGAAGGAGCTGTTTTATCGGTAATTGTAATTGTTTCTGTATAAAGTTTTAAACGATTATTCATTAAAGTAGTATCTTCTACATTTTTAATATGAACTAAGATTGTTTTACCAGATAAGTTTTTATTTAGTTCTACTTCGTATTGATTTCCTTTTCCTGTAACAGAAAGTACACGAAGTCCATTGATCTTATCACCGTTTTCATTTAATATTTCGATATTGTCTTTGTTGAAGGTTACCGTTTTATTAAATTTAATACGAAGTTTGGATTCGGATACAACATGAATATCAGATACTTCAGGTTTGGAGCGATCAGCAGATACATTAAGTTTGATTTCCGTATCTTCTAGTTTATTTTCCCAATTATCTTGAATTTGGTATCCGTTAGCTTTTGCACGAATTCCAAGGATGGTCGTTCCTTCAGGAATTGGTCTATTAGTACTGTTTTCATCTTTATAAAATTGAAGGTATACGGTGGATACATGATCTTGAGGTTGAACTTTTTGAGTCATTTCGCTGTCTTTATAAATTTCTACAGGTTTCCAAGCTGTAAAAGTATGATAGAAATGATCTGCGGTTAATCCGTGTACAGGTTTGTTAAAGGAAAGAATAACATATTCTGGTTCTGCTTTTTCTACTTTCACAGAAGGTGTATCTTTCACTTTTTCATATTTAAATTCTAAGGTTTTACTAATGTTTTCATAGTTAGCATAATCTTTAAAATCATGGATAGATACAGTATAAGTTTCATCTGTTTTTAAGTCTCGGTATAATTTGACAGATACTTTATTTGTTCCATCTCCAGATACTTGAGCGCCTAAAGTGCTATTTTTTCCATATTTGATTTCCACTTTTCCTAATTCTTTAATAGGTTCATTAAATTCAATTTGAAAATCTCTAGGGCCTGTAACCGTTATTTTTTCTGCTTCAGGTAAATTAGAGTCTAAAGGACGGAAAGAATCTGTAATTTTTTTCATTTCAATACCATCAATTGTTTTTACGTTATTGACAGTGAGATCATAATCTTTTTGGTTTAAAAATTGAGTTTTGGCTGTTAATTCAACTGTTTTTCCATCTTCTAACAATTGAGCTGTTACAGGTACTTTTGTACTTTTTTGTTTAACAGTAAAGTTTGTATCAACAATAGTTTTTTTATCTACTTTTTGATTAAAGATAACATAAGCAGTTTTTAGATTGTTTGATTTGATATCTTGGATATCAAGTTTTTCACGTTCGATAATCATTTCTTTTTCTAATGTGTTACCAACTTTGTCTGTAGCTACTAATTTAATCGTGTTTTTGCCTGTGTTAAGTGCAATATCGGTAGAGAAGTTTCCTTTTTTATCTACTTCTACTTCTTTTTTATTGATTAATAGAGTAGTACCCACTTCTGTTGTTCCCTTAATGGTGATTTGGGCTTCGGCTACTTTTTCACTTATTTTTTCTATATTGATCGATGGAGGTAGGGTATCTTTTACAACAAATCCTAACTCTTCACCTAAAGTTCCTTTTCCTTCGGAACCTTTTTTAACTTGAGCCAACGTGTTATAAGTCCAGGTAGCTACTTCTTGTAAGGTAAGAGCTTTATCTTCTTTTACCATAGAAGCATCTTCAACGATTCCTACTTCTTTTGCTTTTTGAGCAATGTTATTCCAGTTATAATCGATTCCGTATTCATATCCTAAAGCAGTTAACATGACTTTAGCATATTCTTTGCCATTTACAGAATCATAGGGTCGAAGACCTTTGGCATCTCCAATAATACCAAATTCACGATGATTGAATAAGTACGCCATAAGACGAAGTTCAAAATCACCTTTTGCTGTATAGGCATCTTTGAAAGAAGGTTGACCTTTCCAATTATATTTGTTCATTTCTTCTTCTTTTCCAAGTAAACGAAGTTGCATAGTAAATGCACGGTAGCGGGTCATGATTTGCTTTCCATCAACGGCCGTACCTTCGCCTTTAATAACACCTAAGTTTTGGATAACTTGAAATTTTTCTACAGGGGTTAAGGTATTTGCAAAAGACATGATAGCAGAAGAGAATATCATAGCTCCTGTTAATGCCAATGCAATAATTTTTTTCCCTAGTTTCCTCATACAATAGTCCTCCTTATAAAATTTATATTCCAGTATAATTATGTCAACTGGTTATGTTATCTTGCAAATTTATTGTACCTTAGAGTTTTTAGGGATTCAATGTATAATTTTTTCCAAGTTTAAATGGTATTCCAAAAAGTAGAGGATAAGAAGGAAATAGAGAGCGATTGAATGCAGGTAGACAGGATTACAAAGAATAAAACCAAACATATATTCGGAAGACATAAAATAAGCAACCATTCCTTTTGTTTCTTGATTATTCTTTTTTTCTTACTTCTTTTAGGATAAGAGTACAGCTGAATAATAAAAGGTGCACCTTTTCAAGGAGAAAAGGGAAAGTGAAAAAGATTGTAAATATTAAAGAATGTAAGAATCAAAAGATACAGGTTTATGAAAATAAAAAGGAAAAGTTAGAAGAATGGGTGGTAAAAGCGAAACAAGGAGATGTAGAAGCGAAGGAGGCAATTATTAGGCAAATTCATCCGTTGCTGTATAAGATGATGGTATATGTTCCAAAAGAATATCGAGATGTTCAGGAGCTTTATCAAGAAAGTGTTTTGCAAGTGTTGCAGTGGATTCAGTCGTATAATCCAAATAGAGGGGTATTCTTTATTGGATATATACAGACGATGCTTCGCTACTGGTATTTATCAAAGCGACAGGAAGTGAAGGAATACCCTATGGAAAAGGAAAAGATGGAGTATGTTTTAGGTATAATGGAGGGAGAACAGGAAGATTTTATATTTTCAAAAGAACGAAGTCAATGGTTAACGTTGGCGTTGCAACAATTGACCAAAAAGCAACGTATTGCGGTATGGAGGTTTTATGTAGATGAGGTATCTTTAGGAGAGATTGCTAAGGAATTAGGTTGTTCTTATGGGGTAGCGGTAAAACATAAACAAAGAGGATTGGAAAAATTAAGAAAATGTTTGCCAGAAGACTTGACTTAAGAACATAAGTTCGGTTAAAATAAAGATACTCATATACTCCATAGATCAAAGATATAAAGGAGAGTTGCTTATGGAAATGATGGAGAAGATAGATTGTATGGGGATTAAAGCTTTGTTTCCGATTTATGGAGAACAAGGTGAAAATCAGACGTTGGTTCATACTGTAAAGGGAGAGATTTTTTGTTATTCGGGAGGAATGCGAAGTTTTTTACAGAAATTTTTTCGATATGAAGGGTTAGATTTATATCAGTTACGAAAAAAATATGGGGAGTTACTTCAAAGACGAAATGGTATTCCCATACCGGTAGGTTCTTATCTGGTTTTGGTACCAGCAAAAATGAGAGAACCAATTGGGCGAGGGGATGGAGCTTATGGATATGTGGCTTTAGATCAGGTTACAGATATTCAGGGAGAAGATAAGAAAGGTATCTTTTGTTTAGAAGGGAATGTATGGATTCCCACTTTGTGGTCCAAAAAAATTTTACATCAACAATTATTACATGGTCGATTGGTAAAACAGGAATATGAGAAAGAGCAAAATGCTAAATATGAGCTTTATCATAAATTATCAGCGAAAGGCTTTTCGGTGCAAGAGGGAGCGGTGATGATTGTACCTGTTTCTAACCCTTATTTATAAAAATACTTCATTCTAGGAAGAATACTTGAGAATTATGTTATGGAATGACTTGCAAGTTTTTTCAATGTATCATAAAATGAAAATGAATATATAACTACGGAAAAAATGATTATACAGAAGAAAAGGGGAGATCAGGATGGATCGAATGCGTAAGTTGGCCCTTACGATGGCTCTTGTTATAGGGGTTTCTACAGTAACTTGGGCGGCACCAGTATATAAAGATGTACCAAGTTGGGGACAAGCAGCTGTTCAAAAGGTGGTGGATAAAGGATTGATGGCTGGTAATAGCTCGGGGCAATTTTTTCCTAATCAAGTAGTGACTAAATTTCAATTAGTAGAAGTATTAGCTAGGATAGCTGGATATAAAGATCCGATTATGGATAGTACGATTACATTAGCTGAAAAACAATATAATGAAAATGCTTATAATAAATATAAAGGAGTTTTAAATAAAGCGAGTCAAAATTTTTCTGGTTGGGAGAGTGCTAAAAATCATCGAATTGCTTATTTACTTCAAAAGGGGATCTTTGAAGAAAGAGATTTAAATCGATTTGTAAACAATAAAGGAGTGGCTCAACCAGTAACCAGAGAAGAATTAGCTATTTATTTAGTAAGGCTTTTAGGCAAAGAACAAGAAGCCCTTGCAGAAGTGGCTACTACTGGATTTTCAGATGACGGGGCTTTTAATGATACTATAGGAGCTAAATCTTATGTTGCTTATTTAAAGAAAGTTGGTTTAGTACAAGGGGATACGAATAATCAATATAATCCTCAGGTGAGTGTAAATCGTGTGACATTAGCAGTTTTCCTTGCGAATACTTTAGATTACATAGAAAAGGATGCTGTTGTGAATACGACACAAGAAGAAATGGTAGCTGGTTCTATTAAAAATGTTCAACATATTCGTCGAGGTTTTTTAGTGATAACAAACTATAAGGGACAAGATTTGATGTATACGTTGCCCACGGATTTACAGATTTTTAATCATGGAAGTTATTTAACAGCACAGCAATTAAAAGAAGGTATGCAAATATCTGCGAAGGTGCGAGATGGGAAATCAGGGATGAAAGAAGTTTTTTGGATACAGGTATTAGTGGATCCAACATCAACGGCTTCTCATTCATCTACAACATCTCATTCATCTACCACTATCGTGCCTTCCAATAAAGACAAAGTACAAACACAAACGTTGCATGGTATTGTACAACGAATTAGACAAGATTCAGATTATGATGTTATCACTATCACACAACAAGTATTGTTATGGGGAAGGATACAAGAGGAAGAAAAGACTTTTTATATTGCTAAGGATGCAGAGCTAAGAAGTGATGATAATAAAATTTTGGGTGTACGAGAGATTCGGCGAGGAGATATCATTGAAGCAGAGGTAGATATAAGTACCTTATACAAAGGTAGAATTTTGAGTCGAGAACGAGAAGTGACAGGTATTATTGTAGATCGTCAACAAGTGGATGGAAAACAAACTATTTCTGTAGAAACTACGGATAAACGGATAGAAACTTATAAAATCACTAAGAATTCAGAGATTTATAAAAGAAGGCATAAACGTGCTACTTGGTCTGATCTTCGTATTGGTGATGAGGTTACAGTGGAAGTTGATTATGATGAAGTGATTGAAATTAATGCAGAGGGATGGAAAGAAAGGGTACGAGGGGTGATTGAGAGTATTGTGATTGCTCCTACGTCTAAGATAACGATAAAAGATCGGGATGATAAGGAAAAAGAGTATGTATTACTTCCATCGGTATCTGTGTCGAATAGACGAGGGGATGTAAGTAGTATTTATGATCTTCGTTTAGGTTATGAAGTGGAAATCAGTTTAGAGAGTGAAGAAATTGATCGTATTGATATACTAGATTATAATACGCAAACAACTTTTCAAGGTACGATTGAAGAGGTGAAAGAGGATGGAGATGTTATTTTAGTAGAAATAGATCAAAGTAATAGTGATTATCCTGGTTATATTCATACTTTTTACTTAACCTCGAATACGAAAATTTATCGACGTTCTGATGAATTAAGGCGTAAGGATTTAAGACGTTATTGGGATGTTTTAATTTATACCCGTTCGGATGGAAAAACTGTTGAAACCATTCATATATTACGTTAAAAAGTCTAGAAAAGATGTGTAAAGTAGAACATCATTATGAAAAACAGAACATAAACGAAGAAGAACAGGTCTTATACCTGTTCTTTTTTATTTAAAATTGGTAAAACCCCTTTACAAAATAGAATTTATTTGTTACAATAAACCCAGTAATTTTTACAAAAGTGTTACATAAGTATTATATAGGTGTAAAATTTGAGTTATATATTGGAGGAAAAAAAGATGGATAAGATCCAAAATACGATTTCTACAATGAAAAATATTTTTCAACAAAAAAATATATTCCAACAGAAAAATATCATTGTAGCAGTTGTGGCCCTTTTTAGCATGAGTTTGATACTTGCTGGTATGCAGATGAATCACCAACCCAATGCTTATGATGTATTATGGGAAGGACAATCTCTAGGCATTGTAGCAAAGGAAGAAATGGCCCAAGAAGTGTTTGAGATCGCCCGTGAAGAAATACATAAGAAGGTGGATAAAGAGGTTGAAATAGAAAATAAAATAACAACCGATTTTATTTATGCACCTAAAAAAGAGTGGTCAAAAGTAGAAGAAGTAGCTCATGAAATGAGTCAAACTATTTTGCAAGATAATCACAACTATAAAGTAGAAGCAGCTGTAATAATGATGGAAGATCAAAAGATTGTTATGGAAGATAAAAAAGCAGCTGAAACTCTTTTGAACAAAATTAAACAAAAATATATTGATATAGAAGAAAACAAAGAAAATATTGTAGAAGTAGATTTTGTAGAAGATGTTAAAATTGTTTCTGATTTTGTATTTGCTACGGATGTTGTTTCTATGGATGAAGCATGGGAGCAACTGACAGCATTAAAAGAGAGTAAAAAAACGTATACGATAGTAGAAGGCGATAGCTTATGGTCTATTGCTAAAAAGACAGATCTATCGATTGAAGAATTGTTAAAAGTGAATCCGGGAATAACAGAAGATAGTTTGTTACAAATAAATCAGGAGTTAACTTTGTTAATACCTAAGCCTGTTCTTTCTGTACAAACGAAAGAGCAAATTGTATATACGGATAGTATACCTAAGCCTGTAGAGTATAGAAAAGATGATAATCAATATAAGGATTATCATAAAACAATAGAAGAAGGAAAAGATGGTGTAAAGGAAGTAAAGGCTTATATTGTTCGAGTGAATGGATATGAAGAAACACGAGAAATTGTAGAAGAAAAAGTTATAGAAGAACCAAAGACATCCATTGTTGTAGTGGGTACGAAAGAATTACCACCTAAACGAGCTACAGGAAGTTTTCGTCGACCTATTTCTGGAGGAAGACTTACTTCTGGTTTTGGACCAAGATGGGGAAGTTTTCATGCAGGTGTAGATTTAGCTATTTCTTATGGTACTCCTATTTATGCAGCAGATGGAGGAACAATTATTTTCTCTGGTTGGAATAGTTCTTATGGAAAAACAGTGAAAATTGATCATGGAAATGGTTTTACCACTTGGTATGCTCATTGTAGTAGTCTTTATGTACAAAAAGGACAAAAAGTAGCCAAAGGGGAGCGTATTGCAGCGATTGGTAGTACAGGATATAGTACAGGACCTCATGTTCATTTTGAGATTCGTAAAAATGGTACACCACAAAATCCTATGAATTATATTCGATAAAAATGTAGAATAATTATAAATAAAGATAAAAGGTAAGAATAGTTGTATTTTAATTCTTACCTTTTTGCTATTTTACAAGGTAAGAATTGTTTGATAGAATATAAGTTAGTGGAACAAAATAAGAAAAAAAACGTCTACCTAATTATAAGGGGTGGTATGATGAAAAATAAAGTTTTAATTGTTGATGATGAAAAAGCAATAGTGGATATTATTTCTTTTAATTTAAAGAAAGAGGGGTATGATGTTTGTACTGCTTATGATGGTCAAGAAGCATTAGACAAGGTATATTCTTATGATCCGGATTTAATTTTATTAGATATTATGATGCCTAAAATAGATGGGCTTCAAGTTTGTCGAAAAATTCGGGAAAGGTTAAACACGCCAATTATTATGTTAACGGCAAAAGCAGAAGAAGTAGATAAGGTTTTAGGTCTAGAATTAGGAGCCGATGATTATGTAACTAAACCTTTCGGCATGCGAGAGTTGATGGCAAGGGTGAAGGCTAATTTACGCCGAAATAATCATATAGAAAACGAGGAGTCTTTGGATGATCGAAAAGTCATTCGTCATGAAGATTTAATTATTGATTTAGAACGTTATGAGGCAACAAAAGATGGTGAAACCCTAGATTTAACTTTGCGTGAATATGAACTTCTTACTTTTTTAGCATCTCAAAAGGGGCAGGTTTTTTCACGAGAAGTGTTGCTTGAAAAGGTTTGGGGTTATGAATACTATGGAGATGTACGAACAGTAGATGTAACGATTCGACGGTTACGAGAAAAGGTAGAGGATAAACCTAGTAAGCCGGAATATGTATTAACGAAAAGAGGAATTGGATATTATTTTATAGGAGCCTAGAGCAGGAGAACCAAAATGAAGAGTATTAAGTGGAAACTTGTAGTTATGAATGTATTATTAGTCATGATGGTTATGATTATTAGTGGTACGTTTATTGTTTTTTCTGTTCGTTCTAAAGCGTATCAGGATTTACAAGATAGCTTTAATCACGCTGTAGGACAATTGCGTCAGGTTGTTTCTTTAGAAAGTTCTAAAACAGGAATGGAAGAAGCACTGAAAAGTGCGATTATTAATAGTGCTTATTTTTATAAAGATACCCAGATATATTTATTGAATGGAAGAGGAGAAACAATTTTTTCTACCGTATCAAGAGAAAAAGAAAAACCACATGTATTTTCTCAGTCGGTTTTAGCGGCAATGAATGGAAAACAAAGTAAAGAGATGGATCGTTTGGTAGAAGAGGATGATACCCTAGGTCCTATTCGAATGAGAGGATATGCAGGTCCCATTATGATGGATGGGGAGGTAGCATTTATTATCCATGTTCGTCGTTCTACTAAAGATTTAGAAATGGATTTGTTAAATACGATTTTTATTATTTTTGTAGCATTATTTTTAGCTATTATATTAATGGCGGCGATTGGCTGGATTTTAGCTAAGACTTTAACACAACCTATTATTACGTTGACCCAAAAGGCTCGGCAAATGGCAGAAGGAGACCTTAAACAGGTGATTCGAGTTCAATCGGATGATGAAATTGGTCAATTGACGATAAACTTTAATCGTATGGCTTTTGAATTAAACCGAGTGTTATCAGAAATTATTAGTGAAAAAAACAAGGTAGAAACAATACTATCTCATATGGCAGATGGAGTTTTGACTTTTAATCGAAAAGGGTATTTAATTCATGGAAATCAATTGGCTTATCAATTGTTGTCGATATCAAAAGGAATCAAAAAAATTGATGAATTATTTGAATGGTTAGAGATTCCCATTGATTATGAGGAATTGATAACAATAGGAACAGGAAATATTATCCAACGTCTTCTTAAAATTCAGGATAAATATATTAATGCTTGTTTTGCTCCTTATTTAGATCAGAGACAAGAGCCAGCGGGTGTTATTATTGTTTTTCAAGACGTAACAGAGCATAAAAAATTAGAAGAAGCTCAAAAGGAATTTGTAGCTAACGTATCGCATGAGCTAAGAACTCCTTTGACGACGATTAAAAGTTATACTGAAACTTTATTGGATGGAGCGTTAGAAGATACTCAAATGGCGAATACCTTTTTAAAGGTAGTTGATCAAGAAACGGACCGGATGACTATTTTAGTGAAGGATTTATTAGAGTTATCGAAGTTAGATAGTAAGCAGATTCATTTGGAAAGAAAAATGTTTTTGCTTATTCCTTTATTAGAAAATTGTATAGAAAAGTATTCTATTTATCTCCAAAAGAAAAAACAACAATTATATTTTGAACCACCAGAGAAAGAGTATGAAATATTTGGAGATCCTAATCGAATTGCACAAGTGATTAATAATGTATTAGGGAATGCTATTAAATATAGCCCGGAGAAAGCGACGATTACAATATCTATTACGGAGGAAAAAGCGTATGTGGTTGTTTCGATTCAAGATACCGGTCTGGGGATTCCACAAGAAGATTTAAAAAATATTTTTAAGCGTTTTTATCGAGTAGATAAGGCACGTTCTAGAGCTTTAGGTGGAACGGGACTCGGTCTTGCTATTACCAAAGAAATTATGGAATTACATGGTGGAGAAATCAAGATACAGAGTGTTTATGAGAAAGGAACTACTGTACAATTGTACTTTTTGAAGGTGCAATAAAAAAGCGTAACTTAAAAGTAAGGCTAGTGTAATCTTTTTGTAACATAGTTTAGGTATAATAGATATGTATTATAGTAGTATGTATTATAGTGTTATGCATAATATAATACTATCATTCGATATAGGAGGAACAAAGATGAAAAAGCATTTTGTTTTATTTGGAGTTATTTGTATGCTTTGTTTATTTCCATCGATCACTTTTGCAACTCCTATTTCCATAGAAAATGAAACAACAGAACCTACGATTACACTAGAAGAAGCTTTAACTTACATTGAAGAAATCGCAGAGGATGACTTCTTGGATTTAGGATTAATAAGGATTAAAAAAGGGTTTTCCAAGTTGGAAGAACCGACTTTTTCAGAGCAACGTAATCTTTCTCTTGAAGGAGAGGAAGGGGTCGAAGTTGTTGTTTTTGTATATTGTAAAGATAAAGATGGTAAAGATAAAGTAACCTTTGAAACACCTATTCAAGTAATAGGAGCATCTGGAATGTATCATGAGATAATTCCAATTGATACGATTGGAGAAAATTATATTGTTATTTATGCTCAAAAAGGAGAGCAAAAAATTGCACGGCAATTTCAATTAAATCGAAAAAATCAAGAGACAAAAGTAGAATTGGAAAATAAGCGATATACGATTTTAAAAATGATTCCTTAATGAAAAATGGGGAGTGAATATGTCAAAAAGTCGATGGAAAAGTTTCTTGTTGGTCTTTTTAATAGGTTTGAGTATTTATCAGACAGGAAGGTTATGGTTTGAAGATTTATCAAACCGTAACTTTTTTTATAGTGTTTTTTTATCAAAAATAAAAGAAAATAAAAGGCTTCAATCTTCTAAACAGAATATTGTTATTCGTCCTAAACAAGTAGTAGTTTCGTTTGCTGATGGGGAAGAGGAGTTTACTGTGGTTAGTAATACGAGAGGAGAATCTACTCATTTTCAACAAGTAGCGAATACTATTCTTAAAAAGGCATTACAAAAAGGAAATTATATAGAAACCATTGACTTGGAGGAATTGGAAGAAGATCCAAGTTCTATTATATGGGAGTATCCTGGTGTTATATTAGGATATTATGTAGATATTCCTTTTTCTTCTTTTATAGGAGGATTGGGATTAAAACCTGTTTCCTATGGAAAACAAATAGGTTTGTTTGAACAAATTTGGATTTTAGCTCATGAACAAGCTCAAAAAATTCAGTATGAGATTTATTTTATGGAATCACAAGAAAGGATAGCACACCATATTCAATGGGTCGAAGAAAAAGGAGACGGCTTTTTTATTAATCAGATAAAGGAATTAAGGAATAAGCAATTTTGGACGTATAGTGCTAGTAAAAAAGATGGATTGAGTAAATTTGCTAGAAATGTCTTTTTGCCAACAAAAACAGAAGAAGTTTATGTAAATCAAGTTCTTTTTTTAGAAAATCCGTTTTTGGAAGAAGAAAAAGTAAATGAAGAATTATTAGAAGAAACATTGAATCCTTTTTTTGAAAATCATGCATTGAAGTGGATGATTAAAAAAGAAGACAATCAATATGTGTATGGGGATGATCGAATTATTATTAAGTATTTTCCTCAAGGAATTATTGAATATAGTAATCAAGTGATGAGTAGTTCTTCAAAAGAGATGTCTTTAGAAGAAGCGTACCAGGTGGCGGAACAGTTTTTGCTTAAAGACAAACAACTGACTAAACAAGAATATGAATTGGTTTCTTATGAGAAACAAGAAAATCAATATCAGTTTTTCTTTAATTATTCATTTTATGATTTCCCTTATATTATATCGGATAGGATGAAAGAACAGATTCAATTGCAGTATCCTATTGAGATAGGGGTAGAAAATTATCAAGTGAAATTTTATCGAAGATGGGTATTAGAGCAAAAAGATTTGCCTATTTATTTACGAGAAATGCAAGATACTTATATAGAAGCTTATGATCGATTGGCTGGTTATTTGACAGAAACACAAAAACA
>JAAYSE010000165.1 GCA_012524135.1 Candidatus Epulonipiscium sp.
CCTAATATTGAAAAAATGGTGGAGTTAAAACCAGATATTGTTATCGCAGCTACTCATTTTAAGAAAGAAGCATTAGAAAAATTAGAAACTTTAGGAATACCAGTGATAATTTTATACGATGGTGAAAGTTTTGAAGAAGTATATGAGGTAATTGAAACGATGGGAGAAATTTTCAATCGTTCTACAGAAGCAGAAAATATTATTCATAATATGAAACAAAAAGTAAAACAAGTGATGGATAAAGTAAAAGATCAAGAAAAACCTTCAGTCTATTATGTCGTAGGTTTTGGAGAGTATGGCGATTATACTGCAGGAGGAGATACTTTTATTGGGAAAATGATTGAAATGGCAGGGGGCAAAAATGTAGCAAAAGAAGCAGAAGGCTGGGCTTATAGTCTAGAAAAATTAGTGGAACAAAATCCTGATATTTTAATTTGCTCGAAGCATTTTGATTCTAAAGCAGGTATTGAGTTAGCGAATGGATATAAAGAGTTAAGTGCTGTAAAAGAAGGTAGATTATACGAAATTGATAATGATTTACTAGATCGCCCAGGAACTCGTCTTGCAGATGGATTAGAAGAATTAGCACGTCTTATTCATCCAAATGTTTTTAAATAAAAACAAAATAGAAATAAAAATGGGGTATTAAGATATGTAGTAGGATTTAGGGAAAGTGATGTGAAACAAATGCATAAAAAGTCCTATCATCGGTTATTATTCTGTGTACTTCTTTTTATCTTAGGTATTCTGATTTTATTTGTTAGTACGCTAGGGGCTGCTAATATTTCTTTTATAGATAGCGTAAAAATTCTTATGAGTCAAATACCAGGAATTCGTAAATGGCACTATTTTGAGACATGTTCATCTACACAGATAGCTATTATTTGGAAGATACGTTTACCTAGGATTATTCTTTCTTTATTCATTGGCATAGGTTTATCTGTGGTAGGTGTTACTTTTCAAGGGATGTTTAAAAATCCGATGGCAGATCCTCATGTATTAGGAGTATCTTCAGGAGCTGCTTTAGGAGCTGTTATTGCTATGATTGGCAATATAAAAGGTACATTTTTAGGGCAAAGCATGATTGGTCTTATGGCATTTTTAGGAGCCTTAGGAACTACATGGATCGTTTATCATATTGCAAAAACAGGGCATAAAGTTCCTACGGTGACATTATTATTAGCAGGTGTTGCTATTAGTTTTCTTCTTTCTTCTATTATTTCTATGGTTATTATATTTCGTAGAAATCAAATGGAGCAAATTATTTTTTGGACAATGGGAAGTATAGCTGCAGCTAGTTGGAAACAAGTTATTTTTGTATTTCCTTTTATACTAGGAGGTAGTTTTACTACTTTTGCGTTTTCTAGAGAACTAAATGTAATGTTACTAGGAGATGAAAGTGCAAAAAGTCTAGGTATTGATGTGGAAAAAGTTAAAAAAATATTGCTTGCTGTATCTTCTATTATGGTGGCAGCTATGGTTTCTGTTAGTGGAATTATTGGATTTATAGGACTTATTATTCCACATGCAGTACGAATGGTAGTAGGTCCTAATCATCGAGTTTTAATTCCTTTTTCGGCTATAGTAGGAGGTATGTTTATGATTATTTGTGATACTTTAGCTCGAACTTTAGTTCCACCGATGGAAATCCCTGTAGGTGCTGTTACAGCATTATTTGGATCTCCCTATTTTTTATATTTATTATATAAAAGTAAAAAGCAGGTGTTGTTATGAGTTGTTTTCCAATTAAGATCAAAGATGCATATTGGAGTTATGGTGATCAAAAAGTGTTGAATGGCATTAACCTTTCTATTCAAAAAGGAATGTTTTATAGTGTTATTGGTCCTAATGGTTCAGGTAAAACCACGCTACTAAAAAATATAGGGAATATTCTTTCACCGATGAAAAATACAATATTTTTAGAAGAACAGGATATAACTACTTTTTCAAGTAAACAGATAGCACAAAATTTAGCAGTCGTTCCTCAAAATACAGAAATTGATTTTTCATTTACTGTATTTGATATTATAATGATGGGACGAACTCCCTATTTAAAAAGATTTCAAGGAGAAAGTCAAGAAGATAAACAGATCGTGGAAGATGCTATGAGAAGGACCAATACATGGTCATTACGTAATAAAAAAATTGATGAATTAAGTGGGGGAGAACGACAAAGAGTTATTATGGCTCGAGCTATTGCTCAAAAAACAGATATATTGCTTTTAGATGAGCCGATTTCTCATTTGGATATTCAACATCAAATCGAATTGATGGGGCTTATAAAACAATTAAATCAACAAAAACAAATAACAGTAATTGCAGTATTACATGATTTAAATATAGCAGCGGAATATAGTGATACGATTATTCTGCTTCATAAAGGGTCTGTTTTTGCTATGGATACTCCTAATAAAGTATTAATTCCAGAATATATTTATCAAGTTTATGGAATAAATGTAGATATTATAAAAAATCCAATTACTCATAAACCACATATAATTCCAATTTATGAAGATGGATAAAGTATATTAGAATATCTTTTTTATAATCAATCTGATCATTTTTGAGAAAAATTGATGTGGTTTTTGCTATCTTTGAATAAGAAATATAGAAAATACAAAGTAAAATAGATAGATTCATATTTAAATGTAACAATTAGTAAAAAAGTTCCTGTACAATATGTCAAAATTTGAACAATATGTAAACATTAATGTAATAATAATGTAATATGAAAACCCTATATATAAACAATCAGGTGATGTATACTTATGATATAGAA
>JAAYSE010000166.1 GCA_012524135.1 Candidatus Epulonipiscium sp.
CCTAATATTGAAAAAATGGTGGAGTTAAAACCAGATATTGTTATCGCAGCTACTCATTTTAAGAAAGAAGCATTAGAAAAATTAGAAACTTTAGGAATACCAGTGATAATTTTATACGATGGTGAAAATTTTGAAGAAGTATATAAGGTAATTAAAACGATAGGAGAAATTTTCAATCGTTTTACAGAAGCAGAAAATGTTATTCATAATATGAAACAAAAAGTAGAAGAAGTAATGGATAAAGTAAAAGATCAGGAAAAACCTTCAGTTTATTATGTTGTAGGTTTTGGAGAATATGGTGATTATACTGCAGGAGGAGATACTTTTATTGGAAAAATGATTGAAATGGCAGGGGGAGAAAATGTAGCAAAAGAAGTAGATGGATGGACTTATAGTCTAGAAAAATTAGTAGAACAAGAT
The DNA here is from genome assembly GCA_012524135.1 of Candidatus Epulonipiscium sp. Lineage (GTDB taxonomy): Bacteria > Bacillota > Clostridia > Lachnospirales > JAAYNZ01 > JAAYNZ01. Next base: position 421 of record JAAYSE010000166.1, read on the forward strand.
CCTGATATTTTAATTTGTTCGAAATATTTTGATTCTAAGGCAGGTATTGAGAAAGCGAATGGATATAAGGAGTTAAGTGCTGTAAAAGAAGGTAGATTATACGAAATGGATAATGATTTACTAGATCGACCAGGAACTCGTCTTGCAGATGGATTAGAAGAATTAGCACGTCTTATTCATCCCAATATGTTTAAATAAAAATAAAGTGGAAATAAAAATGTAGTATTTAGATATGTAGTATATGTAGTAGAATTTGGGAAAGTGATGTGAAACAAATGCATAAAAAGTCCTATCATCGGTTATTATTTTGTGGACTTCTTTTTATCTTAGGTATTCTGATTTTATTTGTTAGTACGCTAGGGGTTGCTAATATTTCTTTTGTAGATAGTATAAAAGTTCTTATGAGTCAAATACCAGGAATTCGTAAATGGCACTATTTTGAAACATGTTCATCGACACAGATAGCTATTATTTGGAAGATACGTTTACCTAGGATTATTCTTTCTTTATTCATTGGCATAGGTTTATCTGTGGTAGGTGTTACTTTTCAGGGAATGTTTAAAAATCCGATGGCAGATCCTCATGTATTAGGAGTATCTTCAGGAGCTGCTTTAGGAGCTGTTATTGCTATGATTGGCAATGTAAAAGGTACGTTTTTAGGACAAAGCATGATTGGTCTTATGGCATTTTTAGGAGCTTTAGGAACTACGTGGATTGTTTATCATATTGCAAAAACAGGGCATAAAGTTCCTACGGCGACATTATTATTAGCAGGTGTTGCTATTAGTTTTCTTCTTTCTTCTATTATTTCTATGCTTATTATATTTCGTAGAAATCAAATGGAGCAAATTATTTTTTGGACGATGGGAAGTATAGCTGCAGCTAGTTGGAAACAAGTTATTTTTATATTTCCTTTTATACTAGGAGGTAGTTTTGCTACTTTTTCTTTTTCTAGAGAACTAAATGTAATGTTACTAGGAGATGAAAGTGCAAAAAGTCTAGGTATTGATGTGGAAAAAGTTAAAAAAATATTACTTGCTGTATCTTCTATTATGGTGGCAGCTACGGTTTCTATTAGTGGAATTATTGGATTTATAGGACTTATTATTCCACATGCAGTACGAATGGTAGTAGGTCCTAATCATCGAATTTTAATTCCCTTTTCAGCTATCGTAGGAGGGATGTTTATGATTATTTGTGATACCTTAGCTCGAACTTTAGTTCCACCAATGGAAATTCCTGTAGGTGCTGTTACAGCATTGTTTGGCTCCCCCTATTTTTTATATTTATTATATAAAAGTAAAAAGCAGGTGTTGCTATGAGTCGTTTTCCAATTAAGATCAAAAATGCATATTGGAGTTATGGTGATCAAAAAGTGTTAAATGGTATTACTCTTTCTATTCAAAAAGGAATGTTTTATAGTGTTATTGGTCCTAATGGTTCAGGTAAAACTACACTATTAAAAAATATAGGGCATATTCTTTCACCGATGAAAAATACAATATTTTTAGAAGAACAGGATATAACTACTTTTTCACGTAAACAGATAGCACAAAATTTAGCAATCGTTCCTCAAAATACAGAAATTGATTTTTCATTTACTGTATTTGATATTATAATGATGGGAAGAACTCCTTATTTAAAAAGATTTCAAGGAGAAAGTCCAGAAGATAAACAGATCGTAGAAGATGCTATGAAAAGCACCAACACATGGTCATTACGTAATAAAAAAATTGATGAATTAAGTGGGGGAGAACGACAAAGAGTTATTATGGCTCGAGCTATTGCTCAAAAAACAGATATATTGCTTTTAGATGAGCCAATTTCTCATTTGGATATTCAACATCAAATCGAATTGATGGGGCTTATAAAACAATTAAATCAACAAAAACAAATAACAGTAATTGCAGTATTACATGATTTAAATATAGCAGCGGAGTATAGTGATACGATTATTCTACTTCATAAAGGATCTATTTTTGCTATGGATACTCCTAATAAAGTATTAATTCCAGAATATATTCATCAAGTTTATGGTGTAAATGTAGATATTATAAAAAATCCAATTACTCATAAGCCACATATAATTCCAATTTATGCAGATGGATAAAATATATTAGAGTATCTTTTTTTATGATCAATCTGATCATTTTTGAGAAAAATGGATGTGGTTTTTGCTCTCTTTGAATAAGAAATATAGAAAATACAAAGTAAAATAGATAGATTCATATTTAAATGTAACAATTAGTAAAAAAATTCCTGTACAATATGTCAAAATTTGAACAAGATGTAAACATTAATGTAATAATAATGTAATATGAAAACCCTATATATAAACAATCAGGTGATGTATACTGATGATATAGAATAAATGATGGAGAAGGAAGTAGGGGTTGATATGGAACGATTTATGGAAGTTTTAAAAGGTGCCAAAGACAAAATTTCCTTATTAATAGGAGATCAATGTGTAGATGATTTTACAGAAAAAGTAATAAAAAAATATAAAGAATTATTTGCACAGAAAAAAA
>JAAYSE010000167.1 GCA_012524135.1 Candidatus Epulonipiscium sp.
TTCTTGATTCATATGTTTCATATTATGTTGTGTTTCATAAAGTTCTTGATTTTTTTTATTCATTTGTTCACATAACCATTGGTTCCGGTGTAATTGTATTAAATATTCTTGAACATATAAATTAAAAATATAAACAAATATAAAAAAAACATTCATAAAAAAAATCAGATACAATATTTTATTAATCCAATCTTTATTTGTAATCGTTGTAAAAGAAGTAATAAGAATGGTCAAAGAAGTAATTATAAATGGTAAAGAATAGATACTATAATTCAAAAATGAACAAATTTCTTTATCTTGTATTATAATTTCAAAAATATATAATAAATACAAAACAGTTCCTGCTACATAACAATCTCCTTGATAAATAATACAAAAAGAAATTATAAATAACTCAAGCATGGTATAAAATTTATAACTCTTTTGAAAACATAATACATGGTTTTTTATTATATATAAAACATTAAGCAATAAAGATCCTATTAACAACCAAAAAGGCCATTTTTCATATATATATCGATAAACTAGAATATAAACGCCAATCCATATAAAGAACCAGGCATATATATTTTTATATTGTGTTTTATATTTGAACCATTGATTCATTAAGATCGCTCCACACTCTATTATTTCCAATATATTTTTACATTGTCTCCATGATGAATTTTATCAGTGTATGCAGCCTGCTTATCATTGAGTAATAAAACAATTTCTCCTTTAGGATTACTCAAATCTATATCTATATAATTAAAAATTTCCACAAAAATATAGTTTGTAGATTTTTTAGGTAAATATAAAGGAGTATCATTTACTATAATATAGAAACCTAAATCTTCATTTTTTAATTTATTTTCCTTATTATTTTCCTTATTATTTTTATGTAGTAAAATCTCATCTCCTGATTGAACATAAGTATTTAAGGAAACTCTTTGACCATTTATCTTAACTATATATTCATCTATAGTTAAATGTTCCATATTCATCCATTCTGCAATCGATATTCTCGCATCTTTTCCGTGACATGCTGGCTTAATCACTAATTGATCACCCGCATGAATAGGATGATGAAGGCTAACTACTTTTCCATTAAGTACTATTTCTGCTGCTTGACCTACTTCACCTTTTATTTTCTTTACTTGTCCATTTACAGTAAATTCTAAGTCTTTTCCTTTTCTTCCTAATAAATTAGTATGATCAAATCCTTGGTATGCTGCTACATCAATTACTGTAATCGAATTTGTATTAAATAAACTTACTGTTTGTCCATTTAGTAAAACATCAATAAAGCTATTCCCAGATTGTGATATACTGGTCATACAAATTCCTAGAGGGGTAATCATCTCAGGTCCTGTTATTGTAGAAAGAACTTGAATTCTTTTGTTAGCTATCTCTAATCCTCTAATTGCTACTCGTTCAGGAGGTAGATTTAAATGTTTTGCAATTCCTTGAGCCAGTCCTGTAATTTGACTTCCTCCTCCTACACAAAACACAGCATTGGGTGTTTTACCACCATTTAATTCCAAAATTTTATTTGCAATTTTTAAAGTAATTTGATCTACTACTGGTTCAATAATTTTTATTAATTCGTCTTTTGTGATTTTATGAGAAAGTCCCAAAACATCTTTAAAACTTGTTTGTGATTTTTTTGCTAACGTTAACTTAATTTTTTCAGCTGTTTCAAAATCTGTTAAATATGTATGTAAAATTTGTTCTGTAATTTCATCTCCAGCTACTGGAATCATTCCATAAGCAATAATACTACCTTCTTTTGAAATGGCAATATCTGAAGTTCCAGCTCCAATATCTACTAGAGCTAAATTTAACAACTGTATTTCTTTAGGAATGACAATTTCTATAGCTGCAATAGGTTCTAATGTTAAATGCACAATCTCTAAACCTGTTTTTTGAATAACTGTATATAGACTATCTATAACTGTCTGAGGTAAAAAAGTAGCAATCATATCCATAGCAATATGATTTCCTTTATGTCCTTCTAAATTTGATATCATATATTGATTTAAATAATATCGTATAACAGAATATCCAACACAAAAATAATCAGAATCGGATACATAGGATTGATTTTTTAATCTTTCATAAGCTGTACTAATTCCTTGCAATTCTAAAGCATGAATATGAGACAGTTCAATAACCGTATCTCTGTCTACAAATTGTTCTGTATGAACTTGTACTGTATGTAATACTCTTCCCGCAGCTGCAATTCCTACTTTTTTCAATTTAAATCCTATTTTTTCTTCTAATTTTCTTCTTACTTCTTGTACTGTTATTACTACTTTATCAATATCATGAATTTGTCCATCCATCATAGCTCTAGATTGATGTTCTTGTTGCTCTATTGCTACTATAATAAATTTTTTGTCTTGTTGATAGCCAACGACTCCTATCACTGTTCGGGTTCCAATATCTAAACCAAAAATAAAGTCTTGGGAGTTGTTCTGATTATTATTATTCATCTAAACCTCTCCTCTTACATACATCATTAATATTTTTACTACTATCATATCATATTTTTATTCAAAACCTAACAAAATATAAATTATATATCCAAATTCCATTGCTGTTTTATAATAGGTAAATGTTGTTTCATTGAGGTATATCCTCGATGAATACATTCTTGAACAGAATTTAATTGTAATAAAGATACATCCCATATTTCTGGATTTAAAACATATATATTTTTATTTTTATACTTATAATGCTCTTTTTCTCGATAATACATCATAATAGATAAAGCTTGCTCACCGATTTCAATAAAACTATCTACTTCTGGCCTTATTCTTCCATTGTACCCTAAATGAATTCCTATAATTTTCTGAGCTCCTAATTCCTTTAAGGTAACAATAGGTAAATTATCCGTTATTCCCCCATCCATTAACCATATTTCCTGATGATTCCAAAATATCTTTTTAGGTGAAAATACTACTGGAAAAGCCATACTCGCCCGCATCGCTTTATATAGCTTTATATTTTGAATACTTTTTTTATATTTTTGTCCTATAAAATATAATTTTTGAGATAAGAAATAATACGTAATCCCATTATGAACTCCTACTGCTGGAATAACAATAGGAATTTTAGTATCAGAAATCCAACAGTTATTTGTAAGAGTTTTTAATAAAAATTCTAAACGTTCTCCTTTTATTAAACCACTTAACCCACGAGTTTTCAAGTCCTTTAAACGGAAAAGTGAACGTATTATCCCCATATAATTAATATCTATTATATTATGAATATATGTAAAAACTAACTCTTCAAGTTCTTGAGCCGAATAGCCATATGCATATAAGCCGGCAATAATAGCTCCAATACTGGTTCCTGCAATATAATCTGGGATAATAGCTGATTCTTCCAAAGCTTTTAAAGCTCCTATATGCGCCATCCCCCGAATACCTCCACCTGATAATGCTAATCCTATTTTCATAAAAACACCTATCATTTTAATTTTCTATTACCATATATATGTTACTAAAAATAAAAAGTGTAAGAAATCAATTCGAAATCTTACACCTTTATTTTTATTCTTCTTCAGAAGAATAAATAAACCATTGATTAACATTTTTAAAACTAGAATACATTGTGGGGTTTATAGGACCATAAAAAATATCATTCATAATAAGAGCTGAATTTTGAAAATATAAACTTACATATGGTAAATTTTCTATAAAATATTGATTAAAATTTTGATACGATTGTTTTATTTTATTTTCTTCCACTGATGTAAAACATTCTTTTAAAAGCTGATCAAGAGTTGGATCTTGATATCTTATATAGTTTTTACCATCTTGAAATACCTCTGGAATTTGAGTAGAATGAAAAGCAAACGTAAAATCAATTAGCGGTGATAACTTCCATCCACCTAAAAAAGCTTCAAAATCTCCTTTTTTTAAACGTTCTATATACGTATCTATAGAAACTGATTCAACTATTACTTCTATTCCTACTTGTGCTAACATATTTTTAATTTCCTCTGCCACATTTACACGAATAGGATTTTCATTTGATACTAAAAGTTTCATTTGGATTTTTTCATCACTATTTTCTAATAATTGTTGACCTTTCTCTTTACTATATGAATATATCAACGATTTCTCAGGTAAAAACCAAGCATTAGGTAAAAAAGGAGTATCTGAAATTACACCATGACCTAAATAATATTTATCTAATAATGCTTTTCTATCAATACTATAAGCAATAGCTTTTCTAAGAGCTATACTTTGAAATTTCGGATTTTTAAAATTAAATCCTATAAAATCATAATAAGGAATAGTATATTCATAAATTTTTGCATTTTCCATGGTACTATACTTTTGCCAATCTGCTCTCTTCATTTCTAATACATTAATTTGTTCTTGTTCAAAAGTATAAAAACTTGTTTCGTCATCCGGTATAAAAATTGCCTTGGCTTTTGGAATATAAGGACTACCTTTAAAATAATTATCATTTGCCTTTAGTTGAATTTCTTTATTAGAATCCAAAGAAACAAAAATATAAGGTCCTGTTCCTATCGGATTCATATTTTTTTCTGTATTAAATACATTTTGATTTTTATAGTAATGTGCTGGTATAATTGGAAAGTTAAGTGCATATAACGCTCCACTAAAAGGTTGAATATAAGTTATTTTTATTGTTTTTTCGTCAACCGCTCTATAATTTGAGATATTTTCTATATATTTTTTATACGGAGAAGTTGAAGCCTTTTTTATAGTATCTAAAGTAAAAACAACATCATCCGCCGTCAAAGGAGTGCCATCATGCCACGTAACATCTTCTCTTAATTCTAATTGAATCATTTGTCCTTCCTGTAAAAAGTCCCAATTTTTTGCTAAATTTGCGGTTGGTTTATGATTTTCATCATACATAATAAGAGAATCAAAAAGTAATTCAAATAATGGTTGTATAGCAGCGTCATCATTTAACAGCGGATTTAAATTAGCTGGTTTTCGGATAGCTAATTTCAATTCTCCACCTTTTTTTGGTTTAATTTCGATTGGCTTTTCTTCTTTCATTTCTTTTATTTCTGGTTCTTTAGAAAATTCATCTAAGATAGTACATCCTGTTATTAATACTACCATACAAAAAACAATAGTAATTACCACAAAGTATTGTTGAAAAAAGTTATCTTTACGCATAGATAACCTCCTTTTCATATTGTTAAAAATGTAAAAATTCTTTTGCAATTTTATCGCATTGTATTATCGTTTCAATAAATTCTCCACTATTATCTATAATTCTATCTGCATATTGTTGCAATATTTCCCATGACATTTGTTTTTCTATACGCTGTAATATTTGTTTTCTTGATAAATTATCTCTCTTTTTTAATCTTTGTATTCGTTGTTCCAAATGAACATAAACAACCCACAATTCATCTATATTTTCATATATTTTAGTTTCAATCAATAGTGCTCCATCAATAAGAATAAATGAATACTGTTGATTTTGAAGAATGCATTTTTCAATTTCATGATTGATCATTGATATAATCAAAGGATGAGTAATAGAATTTAATAATTTTAACTTTTTTTCATCCGAAAAAACAATAGATCCTAATATTTTTCGATTAATTTCTCCCACTTCATCTAAAATTGTACTGCCAAAATTTTTAATTATTAAATCATAAGCTGGCATCCCTTTTTTTATCACTTGATGTCCAATTTTATCTGCATCAATCCGATACGCTTGATACTTTTCCTCAAAATAAGAAGCAATAGCACTTTTACCCGTTCCGCTTCCACCTGTAATACCTACAACTTTCACTTTATATCTCCTCTATATTTTTTCTTTGCAATTTTTACATAAACCAAGAGTTCCCCTCCATCATATGCACTCTTAAAGGGACAGTTAATTGTACTGCATTTTCCATAACTTCTTTAGTTATTTGTTTTACTTCTTCTACTTCATCTTTATGAGCTTCTATTAATAATTCATCATGAACTTGTAAAATTAATCTTGACCTCAAGTTTCGTTTCTTAAACTCTTGATATACACGAATCATTGCTACTTTAATGATATCTGCTGCTGTTCCTTGAATAGGCATATTCATTGCTACTCTTTCACCAAAAGAACGTTGAATAAAATTACGAGATTGTAATTCCAGCATAGGTCTTCTTCTTCCAAATAGTGTTGATACATAACCATTCTTTTTAGCTTGTTCAATTGTAGTATTTAAATATAATTTTACATTAGGATATTTTTCAAAGTATCCTTCTATATATTTTTCTGCTTCTTTTCTAGAAATTTTAAGATCTTTACTTAAACTAAAAGCACTAATTCCATATACAATTCCAAAATTTACTGCTTTAGCATCATTGCGTTGTTGTTCTGTTACTTGATCAAAAGAAATTTTAAAAACCTGAGAGGCTGTTAAACGATGAATATCTTGATTTTCCTTAAAAGCTTGAATCAATGTTTTATCCTGTGAAATATGAGCTAATACCCTAAGTTCAATTTGAGAATAATCAGCATCAATAAAAATATATTCTTCAGAACTAGGAATAAAAGCTTTTCGAATTTCCCTTCCTAAAGCCAACTTAATAGGTATATTTTGCAAATTGGGATCGCTACTACTAATACGACCTGTAGCTGTAATTGTTTGATGAAAAGTTGAATGTACTTTGTGTGTTTCTGAATGCATAACCGCAAATAAACCATCTGCATAAGTAGTCTTTAATTTTATTAATTGACGATAATCTAAAATTTTTTCTATAATTTCATGTTGAGGTGCTAATTTTTCTAAAACATCTGCCGCTGTAGAATATCCTGTTTTTGTTTTTTTAATAGGAGGTAGTTGTAATTTTTCAAATAAAACCTCTCCTAATTGCTTAGGGGAATTAATATTAAATTTTTCACCAGCTAAGTCATAAATAGAAGTTGTTAACTGATTCAATTGAAATTCTAATTGTTTAGCATATTCTTCAAGCGTTTCTAGATGAATTTTCAAACCATAATATTCCATAGAAGCTAGCACTTCAATTAATGGAAGTTCAATATCATAATAAAGTCGATCCTGGTTATTATTCTTTAATTGTTCTTCAATAATTTTCCAGCTTCTCATTATGATATCTAATTGTTGGTAACAGTAATGTACTCGTTCTTCTTCTGGTAATTGCATAAATGTTTTTTTCTTTTTACCTTTACCTAAAATTTCTTCTTCTGATGGATATACTTCGTTTAAAAAATCTCTTGCTAAATCATCATATCCATAATGATCCTTTAAAGGATTTAATAAATATGCACCAATTAATGTATCAAAAATTAAACCTTGTAATTGTATTTGATATTGCCAAAGAGTACGTATCGTTTCTTTCGCTTGATGAGTAATTTTATAAATTTTATCATTTTCAAAAATAGGTTTTACAATCTGTAATAATGATTTTAAAGAAATTTCTTTACTTGTTTCTATCCATATAGGAGTTGAATCTTTTTCTATTAATCCAAGACCTTTTATTTCATTATTTTCAATGAGTATTTGATATCCTATTTTAGAACCTATTTGTATTCTGTTAATATATTTTTTAAATTCTTCTATGGAAACAATGTGTTTACCTTTTAATACAACATGATTATTGGAAGATAAATTTAACTGATCTTCAAAAGGAAACCTTTCTAAAATACTTTTAAATTCTAATTCCTTTAATAAAATATATGTTTCTTCATTTAAAAAAGATTCCACTTCCATATTAGAAAGATCAAATTCAATAGGACAATCAATACAAATTGTCGCTAAATATTTACTCATCCTGGCTTGCTCTTGATACAATTGTAAATTCTTTGAAGCTCTTTTAGGTTTAATTTCTTCTGCATGAATAATAGCTTGTTCTATTGTTTGATACTGCTGAATAATTTTAGTAGCTGTTTTTTCTCCTATACTGGGTACCCCTGGTATATTGTCAGAAGGATCTCCCATTAAACCTTTTACCTCAATAAATTCTTGAGGTGTTACACCATATTTTTCTTTTACATCCTTTGCATAATAATCTTCTACTTCTGTTTGTCCTCGTACTGTTTTAGGGATACGAACTTTAATTTTATCGCTAGCTAGTTGCAATAAATCGCGATCTCCTGATATTACAATAGGTAATAAACCCATTACTTCAGATTTTTTAGCTAATGTTCCTATAACATCGTCAGCTTCATATCCAGGTAACTCAAACTTCATAATGCCCATAGCTTCTAAAATCTCTTGTAAAACAGGAAGTTGAACAGCTAATTCATTTGGCATTGGTTTTCTATGTCCTTTATATTCTTTAAATTTCTCATGTCTAAAAGTAGGTTGCTTTAAATCAAAAGCCACTCCTATATAAGATGGTTCTTCTTCTTCTATTAACTTAAAAAGGATATTCAAAAAACCATATATCGCATTCGTATATAATCCTTTTGAATTTGTCAATAACGGAACTCCATAAAAAGCTCGATGAAGAATGCTATGACCATCAATTAACATAATTTTTTCTTGAGTAAACTCATTACTCATTTTTTCCACCTCATTTTATATTCTATATCCTTCATGTAGTTTAATTATCTTTTAATTTTATTAATATAAAAATATATACAATGATATTTATTATTTCTATTTATATATAGGTTTTAAAATAATAAAATTTGCTTATGTATACCCTTATATTTTTCTCAAGAATTGTATTTATTATAACAGATTATAAATAAGAATGCGAACAAAAACAGCCTGAATATTTTCAGACTGTTTTTCCCTTCTCTTATTAATATTGATACATTACTTGTACATTAGCACGTATATCTAATTCTCCTATACCTATGGGTGTAGAAGTACTAGATTCTTCCACTGCATTCATTTTTATACTTCTATCCATGTATTGTATACTAGATCCTCCAGTACTTCGCTCAATGATTGTATACGGTTTGTCTATTTTTATAGAAAGTGATTGTCCAATGGCTTGTGCTTTACCTTGTGCATTTTTAATAGCTTCTTGTAAAGCTTCTTGATAATATTTTTCTTCATTAGCAACTCCAAATTCAATTCCATGAGATACATTAACTCCTTGAATCAATGTTTTATCTAATACTACACCTAATTTTTGAATATCCCTAACTGTAACACGAAGCAGGTGATTTACAATATATCCATCTTCTTTTCTTTCCCCTGTTTCTTCTATATAACGATATTCAGGGTATATCGAATATTGAGATGTTTGAATATCTTTTTCATCAATTCCTAATTCTTTTAATATCTTCATTACTTTATTCATTTTTTTTGTATTTTCAACTTGTGCTTGTTGTGGATTTTGATCTTTCGTTTTAACTCCTAAAGTAATATAAGCTATATCAGGCTTTACTTTAACAATACCTTCCCCACTCACCTGAATACTAGGTAAATTAGAAGAAGTATCTGCAAAAACAACTTTTTGAGAATTTCTTTCATGCACACAAACACTAAATACAAATGTTACTACTAAAATATAAAAAATACTATTTTTAAAAAACTTTTTCATTCCTATTCTCCTTTCATATTTTATTAAATTTAAATTTTATTTTTTTATATAAAAATTTGATAACCCAAATTCCTATTATAATACACACAAGTCCAAAAATAATTTGTATAAAGTTTCTAGCTATATTTATAAAAAAGATTTCCATACTACTTTGAGCACGATTAATTGAAGTAATCAATCCTTCTTTTATTTTAATTGAAAAATTAGGAGCTATAGCATGAATCATTGCTTTCTTCACTTGACGTATTTTAACTTCTATAGTAGAAAAAGCAACTAGTTTATCCCAATTTTGAATTCTCCCTTTGAGTATCTCTAGATCTGTTCTTACTTCATTTAGGCGCTGTTCTAATTGTATCAATTCCTCTACTTTTGTTGCATTTTCCATAATTACAAGTAATCGTTCTTCTTGTACTTTCAACATCCGAATTTTACCTTCAGTATCCATATATTGATCCGTTATATCATCACTATTTTCACTTTGATGTTTTAATTTTCCTAATTCTATAATTTGTTGCTGAGCTGTTCCATAGACTTCTCTAGGTACTCGTATTGTAAGATGCCCTTCTTTTAAATATTCTTTTTTTTCATCATCAGAGTAATAAATATAGCTCTCCGCATTTACAATATAACCTTTATTCTTCTCCACCATTTGTTTTATTTTTTGATATACTAAATCAAAGTCTTCCACTTCTAAAAATAATGAAGCTGTTTTAATAATTTTTTGTTCTGGTAAATTTTCTATTTCTGCAAAGTCAGTTGAAGACTCCATTTTTTCTCTATAAAAATCTGAATTTTCATTTGCAGTATCACGTACTATCATTTCTTGAGGTGCTGAATTTTTTTCCATTTCTTCAGTTATACTTTTCGTAGGAATTAAAGTAAAAATTCCTAATACCCCAAATCCTACGACAATTAAAACCAAAAAAACAGCTACCATAGGTTTTAACAATCTAAAAAATTTATCTTTCTTAGATACCGATTGTATTTTATGTTCTGATGACATATCATAAACTTTTTTCATTATTTCTTCATGCAGGTTAAAAGGCAATTCTTCTGGAGGAATTGAATGCAAAAGATCTATAGTATCCAGCATCTGTGTAAACTCAAGTTTACATGAATTACATGTATGAATATGTTGTTCTAATTCTTTTTTCTCTTTATTATCCAAAGCATTATCCATATACAACGATATATTTTCTTTTATTTGCTCACAAGTCATACCTATCCTCCTTTCTATGTATTTAGACGACTGTTTTATTAAAAAGTTCCCTTTGCTCTTTTAAAAGAATATTTTTAAGTTGAATTCTTCCTCTGGCAATTCTTGATTTCACTGTTCCTAAAGAACATGATAAAATATCTGCAATTTCCTGATAAGAAAAATTTTGAAAATCTCGTAATATAATAGCTAATTTATATTCTTCTGATAATGCTTGGATTGCTTTATACAAAGCTTCTATGCGTTCTTTTTGTAAATATATTTCTTCTGGACTTTTACTATCTCCAGGATACTGCCTAATCATCTCATCATCTTCTGTTTTATAAGTTTCATCAATAGAATACGTTTCTTTTCCTTTACGTTTTCTTATTTCATCAATACATATATTAACTGTAATACGATATAACCAAGTTGAAAATGCAGCATTATCTTGAAATTGATGAAGTTTTTGAAAGATCCTTAGAAAAACTTCTTGAACTATATCTTTTGCATCTGCCTCGTTATAAAACATACGATAGGCAATATTATATACATTACTTTCATACTGCAAAATAAGTTTACTAAAAGCTGTCTTATTTCCTTGTTTCGCTTTTTTAATTAATACAGTTTCTAATGAATTGGACAACTCGTCACCTCCTATAATTTATTTTTTATAAACTACTATTATCATAATACCAAATTACTATAAATAACACCTTTTTTTTGTTATCTATTAATAATATAATGAAATATTTAGCCTGAAATATAACTTTTACAATGCATATTTCTTTCTATTTTAATTAGACGAAAATAATTTAAAAAAGTTCCCTTTGTTTTCTTTAAAATACAACTTGCATTTTAAGAAAAGGTATGTTATCATTACATAGTGTTAATAAATACACAACGTATCTGCGGATGTGGCGGAATAGGCAGACGCAGCAGACTCAAAATCTGCCGATGGCAACATCATATGGGTTCGACTCCCTTCATCCGCATTTTTACCTATGCTATGAAGGATAAGAAATACGTTTCAGGAATAAGTCTGAATCGTATTTCTTGTTTTATATAATAAGAAAAAATATAGGAGTGTTTTCATGTCAACCAAATTTGAAACTGGTACCATTGTTCAAGGAACTGTCACTAGCATTAAACCTTTTGGAGCATTTGTAGCTCTAGATAAGCAAACTCAAGGGTTAGTTCATATTTCTCAAATTGCTAATGAATTTGTAAAAGATGTTAATGATCACGTATCTATAGGTGACGAAGTAGATGTAAAAATTTTGTCTATTGATTCTAAAAGCGGTAAAATTGCTCTTACAATGCGTATGAATGATCCTAAACAAACTGCTCGTGATAAAAAGCAAGCTGAAAGTTCTTTAGAGGAAAAATTAAAAGAATTTATGAAACAATCTAACGAAAGACAACTAGAACTTAGTAAACGATATAAAAAATAAATACTCAAATAAAAAATCACCATAATATTATGGTGATTTTTTATTTGGAATCAATTAATGAAATAACATAATTTATTTCATTAGGATTTTGAACTACAATAATATGTTGATCTGAATAATATATTATTTTAGTATTATGAATAGATATAATTGATTCTTCTCCTAATCCAAAAAAAATATCATCTGCTAAAGTTTGTAAGCAATTCATTCGTTGTTTTTTAGATAATATATTCCATTCTTCATCCGTCATATCAAAAAAAGAATGAATTCCTACTATCTTTGTCAAAGCGTTTTGCAAATCATATATAATATCCTTATATTCTCTTCCGTATTTAACACCCATATGTTTTTCCTTTCTACTTCTTATCTTTTGAATAAATCTCTCTTGTATATTTCCACTTTTGTATTCTTTTTAAATACATGTATTCACGATAAGCTTTTTCCATAATCGCTTTTTCATCATTAAATTTTAATAGGTGATATGCTTCATGGAATTTATAATATCCTGCATCTACAAAATATTCTTCTTTTTGCGGTTTACAATAAAAATTGTTAGCCTGCATTAGATACCAATATACATGTTTGCAAACTATATCATTCGCAATGTTAAATGTATATTGACTTTTTCCAATATATTTTTTAATAGTTGCTTCTACACTAGTTTCTTCTTTTACTTCTCGAAGGGCGGTTTGTTTATGTTCTTCTCCTTTTTCTACAGTACCTTTAGGTAGGACCCAACCTGTATATCGTTGTTTATAATTTTTATATAATAATAAAATTTTCCCTCGATGAATCACTACACCTCCGCAACTTACTGCTTTTATCATATAACGTCCTCCTGTATACGTAACACCATTATCTTCCGTAGATAATCTTTTTACAGTATACCTCTTTTTTTCTTCTTTTTCAACTTATTCATAAAGGATGTACTAGGATTATTCTTCAATTCGAGGGCGAAAAGGAGAATCTTGAAGATGTTTTTTCATTTTTCGAAAACCAGAAACCCAAAGATATAACACAAAAGGAATAAAAAAAATCATTAAAAAGGGCTTGTTAGCCATTAAAATAAAATCATAAATACCATGTAACAAAATTGGAATATAAAATGCTTTTGCAATCCATTTATCTTTTTGTTCTCGTTCAAAACGTGCCATTGAAAAATAATATCCCATAGCAACACCAAACAAAGCATGTCCTGGAACAGATAATATTGCTCTTGCTGCCGCTGTATTGACTCCTCCCCATTGGGGGTTTAAAACATATATAATATTTTCAACAGAAGCAAATCCCAAAGAAATAAAAACAGCATAGACAATTCCATCAAATTTTTCATTAAAATTATGATTCCTCCAAATAAGAAAATAAAGAATAATATATTTAAAACACTCTTCAGTAAACGCTGCTACAATAAAAGCTATATAAAATGATTCTAATAATGTATTTTCTGATGGAGCCAAAAATCCTAAAATAGTTTCTACACCTAAGATCGGAATTGTAATAAAAGAACCAAATAGTAAACCTAAGATTAATAAACGAATGGGTTCCTTTTCATATTTATCTCGAATATATATATAAAATATAATAATAATAATAGGGGCTAACGCCATTTGAATTAATTTATACATTTTATCTCCTTTCTACTACATCCTTTATAAGTTCCTTACCAATAGGAGCTGCTACTTTCCCTCCTACTCCCCCATTTTCAACAATAACTGCTACTGCAACTTGTGGACTTTCTACAGGCGCAAAGCCTATAAACCATGCATGAGGTTGATCTTGTTCGTTTTCTGCTGTACCTGTTTTCCCAGCTACTGAAATTCCTTCTATTTTAGCAGCACGTCCAGTCCCGATATCAACTACATCCATCATCATTGATTTTATTTTTTCTGCAATTTCTGGTGCAATAATCATTCCTATTTGCTTTGGAATCGTTTTTTTTATTACTTTCTCCATTGCATTTTCAATAGAGTCTACCATATAAGGTTGCATTAAAATACCTTGATTGGCAAAAGCTGATGCAATTAATGCCATATGAAAAGGGGTGACTAAAGTTTTACCTTGCCCAATGGAAGTCTCTGCTATTTCTTCTATACTTGAAAATTCATTGACTGCAAATGTACTATTATTGCATTGAATTTCTCCTGGAATGGGGTAATTAAATAACAACTTTTCTGCTGTTTTTCGCATTTCTTTTCCCCCTACTTTAACACCTATTTCTGCAAAAGTAGTATTACAAGAATGGATTAATGCTTGATGTATATCCATATCTCCATGAGCCTTTTCATTATAACATCGTAAACGGGTCTCATTAAACAAAGCTTCTCCATTACAATGATAAGAAAAATTTTCCCACCAATCTGTTTGCATAGCCGAAACGGTTGTCACTAATTTAAAAATAGAACCAGGAGGATATAAACCTTGAGTAGCACGATTTAACAAAGGACTGTTTTTTGTATCTTGATTTAGTATTTCCCAATTTTGTTCTAAATCATAAGGATTAAAATTTGGATATGATACCATAGAAAGTATTTTCCCAGTCGAAGGCTCTATTACAACAATAGCTCCTTTTTTCCCTGTCATTAATTGATTTGCTTTTTTTTGCAAATCAGCATTTAAAGTTAATTTTATATTATTTCCTTGAAAGGGCTCCTGCCATATTAAATGTTTCAGTTTTCTATACCAAGGTTCCTTAGAAGATGTTAAGTCAAAATGTTTTTGAGCTTCCATACCGGTTTTAATTTTACTCTCATAACCTAATATGTGTATAAAATCAGCTCCATATGGATATTCTCGAATCCATTTATCTCCTTCTTTTTTAGTTTTTGCAATTACTTTTCCATTTTGATCTTTGATTTCACCACGAATTACATTCTCATTCATAAATCGTAACCTTGGATTATAAGGACTAGAGATAATATCAAAACGATCCCAAATCATAAATTTTACAAAAAATAAGATTAGAAGTAAAAATAACCCAATTTTGATATATATAATTTTCTTAAAACTTTTTTTCATATTCTCCATACTATTATTCCCTTTCTTTTGCTAAAGATTCTTGTTCTCCTCCTATCCATTGCATGAGTTTAAACATAAGCATACTGATAAACATAGAACTTCCTCCATAACTTAAAAAAGGTAATGTAACACCTGTTAATGGAATTACTTTCAAAACTCCACCTAAAATTAAAAAAGTTTGAAAGGAAAAGATACTAATCAAACCTACACCAAGTAAAAAATTAAAAGTATTTTTTACCTTTATAATTCGCTGGCTCATTTGTATAAAAATGAAAAGAAAAACAATAATAATTCCTATTCCAAATAAAGATCCAAATTCTTCACAAATCGCAGCAAATATAAAGTCTGTTGTAACAGCGGGAACATATCCAGCATAACCTTTTGTTAAACCACTTCCCATCCACCCCCAACTACCTAGAGCAAATAAAGATTGAGCAACCTGATAACCTCGTCCATCAATATTTTTCCATGGATTTAACCAAGCTTCCACTCGTATTTGTACATGAGGAAATAATGGATAGGCAATTAAACCTGCAACACTAGCTATTCCTAAGCCTCCTAAAAATAATATTTCTTTTCCTATTGCAATATATATTAAACTCAAAGCAGTAATAAAATAAATAAACGCTCCTCCTAAATCTCTTTGTATAACCAATATACCTATATATCCACAAACTGTAATTAAGGGTACTATCCATTCTTTAATCGATTTTTCCTCTTTTAAAACAGATGCTAAATATAATACCATAATAACCTTAACAAATTCAGAGGGTTGAAAATTAAAATTTCTTATATTCACCCAATTAATTGCTCCATAACGTTCTTCACCGAAGAAAAAAGGTAATACTAACAAGCCCCACCCGATAATCATATAAATAATTTCTCCTTTTTTAAGAGTAGAAAAAAATTTAAAGAAAAAAGAAAAAAGAGTAGCAAAAGTAAAACTTAAATAAATCCAAACTAATTGTTTTTTTGCTAAAGATGGAGATAGACGGTGAAGCAAAACAATACTTAAAACTAATAATAAAAAAATAGCATTCCACAAAAACCCATCTTCATTTTTACATTTATAGTCTAAAAGAATCCATCCTAGAATAAGAAATATCAACATTCCTATTCCTATCCATATGGTTTCCCAATCTATACTATCACTTGACCTTACTAAAAATAAGATAATAAAAGCATTTATGTGGATACCTGTAACGATTCCTCTTTGTTGATATATCTTTCTTTTAATAAGATCAAAATAACCTCGTTTTTTTTCATAAATTCCCGAAAAACCTAAAAATAAAAAAGTAACTAATAACCATAAAAATAGATATTTTGAGTAAAAAATATAAATTTTTAACATGCTATCTTCCTATTCTACTCCCCGAAAATAATGACCTTTTGTATATCCATATTGTTTTATTTTTTCTATCGTATCTTCATTGGATTTTGTTTTATCGACATACCCTTGAATAATTTTTTGAATTTCTTCTGATGTTTCAGATACAAATTGTATTCGAAAATATGATACAGGGAGCTTTAATATTTTATTTATTTGATCTAATAAAAATATAGGTTTACTATTATATATTTTAACCAAACAAGCTTTACAATTTCTTTGAATATAAAAATTTTCTCCTTTACGATCTAGTAAAGAGTAATGGCTTTGATCTGTTTGGTAAGAACAATATTTATAATGTTCTTTTTTCCCCAATGTATTACCTACAGGACATTGCTCTGTTATCATCACAGGTAAATAACCATAGATAATGATTTCTTGATTCATTTCTCCAAATTCTTGTATCTCATGTACCGTTAATTCAGGTGAAAGGGTCATTTGTTCTATTCCTTGTTTTTGCCATGCATAAGTAGTACATCCATTAAAAATATTAAAAGTATAATCTAGAATCCTTTGTTTTTTACTATCCTTTGTTTTTTCTATTTGACCATATGTTCGCAATAAATAGCCATCAATATCTATTTGTTCTAATTGTTTTATAGAAAAATCGAATACTTTTTCTGTATATAAACGTTCAATCATAGGAAGCGCAATAAAACATTCTATTTCGTTTTTATGACAAGCCATACAAGCTTTTTTAATTTGTTGTAATGAAAATCCTTCTACTTCTAAATAAACCCTTGAAATACCTTTTTGTAATGTAGCTTCTAATTGTTCTGGCTTTTGAATGAGTATAGTAAATTGATTATTTTTTGATCCTTCTTTTCGTATTCTCTGTTGATTGAATATTCGTGATATATCTTTTTTCGGTCTATAAAAAGATTTTATTATTTGTTGCTCTAATTTAGTTAATGCACTTCTCCTTACTTCATTGATTTCTCGTATATTAATATAAGCATTTTCCTCTATGTTTGTTTTTATTGAATTCATATAAAAGGGAGTATTTCCAGATTTTTCTATCTGTTTTATCAATGTTTCTTGGGTTAAAGGTTGATTTTGTGCTTTTTCTACAATTTTTCCTTGAACTTTTACTTTATAGCCTGTATCTGTCCAAACTGTCAATTGTATAGGAGAACCTATAATTACTGTTACAGAAGCATTAAAAGAAACTTTCTTTTCTTTTTGATATGTCTCTTGAATTTGATGTAATAAAGATTGATCTTTAGTTTTATATACGTATAAACCTTGAGAAATGTTTCCTTTTATAGAAATAGAAATCGTATCTCCTGCTTTACTCGTTGATGTAATCATCGTTCCTGGATGTGGACATTGTTTCGTCCATATTTCAATTCCATCTCCTGGTTGTAAATTTTCTACTGTTTGAATCATACATTTTTTATTCTTTGGATTATAAGCAATTACTCTTCCAAGGTATAGTCCCCAATTTTGTGGTCTTTCCATACTCATCATATGAATACCACCCATTTTTTCTTCTCCTAAATAACCTTGAGAAAAACCACCTCTATTAAATAATTGCTGTAATATTTTTATATCTGTACTATCTACTTTTAAGATTGATTTCTCTTGAAAATACTGATCTATATATTTACGATATATCTGTGTTACTCCTCCTACATATTCTGGTCTTTTCATTCTACCCTCAATTTTAAAAGAATGAACACCAGCTTGGATTAACTCAGAAATTTTTTCTAATGTTACCATATCTTTTGTACTTAGTAAATATTGCTTTGTATCCTTTACAAGAACATTATTCTTCATAAGTTGATAAGGTAATCGACATGGTTGTGCACAACGTCCTCTATTGCCACTTCTTCCACCTATCATACTACTCATTAGACATTGTCCTGAATAAGAAACACATAGAGCTCCATGAACAAAACATTCTATTTCCATGCCTGTTTTTTGAATTATCTCTTCTATTTCTTTCAAATATAGTTCTCTACTTACAACTACTCTTTGAAATCCAACTTGTTTTAAAAATTCTATATCGGAAACATGGTGCGCTGTCATTTGGGTACTTGCATGAAGCGGAAAATCTGGAAAGTACCGCTTGATTAACATAGCAGCTCCAAAATCTTGAACAATAACAGCATCTACTCCTAATTCATAAATTTCATTAATAAAATTTAATAAAGGAGTTATTTCTTCTTCTTTATAAAGAGTATTTACTGTAATATATACTTTTACATTATGTAAATGGCAATATTCCATTGCTTTTTGTAACTCATTAGATGAAAAATTTTCTGCATAATGACGAGCACTAAATTTTTCTCCTCCCATATAAATAGCATTACAGCCATTCGATACCGCTGCATAAACACTTTCTAATGATCCAGCAGGCGAAAGCAATTCAGGTTTTTTAATCTTCATATATCTATATCCTTTCTTTATATTAAGGTTAATTTTGTTATAAATATTTACAGCCATAAGCAAAAAACGGTGTAAGTCACGAAAATTAGTTAGAACTTAGATATCTATATTTAAAAGCAAAGAATAAGAAAAAGTAGTAATAATCTAATATTATTACTACCCCTCTTTCTCCTTTTTTTCTTCAAAAGTTTCTATATACTCTTGTAATTCTAGCTTATACTGTAAAGCTTCTAATTGAGCATTTTGTAAAACTTCCTTTAATTCTATATTCTCTTGTTGCAACTCTCCCATTTCATCTTGATATAATTGTACTTCTTTCTCTTTTTCTTGTATCTCTTGTTTTAATTGTTCACATACTTCTATCTGTTTAAACAATTCATCTGCTACATTTAAAGATGTTAAAATAGAAATCATATTGGTATCTAATCTTTTTGACATCTCAGAGTTGGAAATTTGATCCATTTTCTTGTTTATATATAATGCTAGGTTCTGCATATATTCTTGTGTTTCTTTTCCCACAAGAGTATATATCTTGCCACCAATTAACACTTCAATTTTATTTTTTGGTGTCATACCATCGCTCCTTGCCTACAAAATCATCACTATTATTATATCATATTATGAACTGAATACAACACTTCCTTTATAGATAATACCTTGTTCTATCTGTAAGAAATCTTAAATATCAAAAAAATGCCACTTCAAATACAAATGGCATTTTATCGATGAACTACTTATTATTATCATAAATTCCAAAATGTTCATATCCTAATTTTGTTACAACTCTTCCTCTAGGTGTACGTTGAATATATCCTAATTGCAATAAATAAGGTTCATAAACCTCTTCAATCGTATCTGATTCTTCTCCAACAGTAGCAGATAATGTATCTAATCCTACAGGTCCGCCACAAAACTTTTCAATCATTGTCAGCATCAATCGACGATCAATATGATCTAAGCCCATTTTATCTACTTCTAATAAATCCAAAGCATTCTTAGCTACCTTTTCAGTTATTTTCCCTTCATATTTAACTTGTGCAAAATCTCTAACTCTTTTTAAAAGTCGATTAGCTAATCTTGGTGTTCCTCGAGCTCGCTTTGCAATTTCTAATGCTCCTTGTTCATCTATATCTACATCTAAAATACAAGCAGAACGTTTAATAATTTGTGACAGTTCATTCGGAGTATAAAAATCCAAACGATGAATAACACCAAATCGATCTCTTAATGGAGATGTTAAAAGTCCAATACGAGTTGTTGCTCCAATCAAGGTAAAATGTGGAAGATCCAAGCGAATCGATCGTGCACTTGGTCCTTTACCAATTACTATATCAATCACAAAATCTTCCATAGCCGGATACATAATTTCTTCTATATGGCGAGGCAACCGATGAATTTCATCAACAAATAAAACGTCTCCAGAATTTAAGTTGTTTAAAATAGCAGCCATATCTCCTGGTTTTTCAATAGCTGGTCCTGATGTTACTTTAATGTTAACACCCATTTCATAAGCAATAATATTTGCCAAAGTTGTTTTACCAAGACCAGGAGGTCCGTATAATAAAACATGATCTAATGGTTCATGTCTTTGTTGAGCTGCTTTAATAAATATTTCCATATTATGTTTTGCTTTGGACTGCCCAATATAATCTTGAAGTTTTTTTGGTCGAAGTCCTGCTTCTATTTCTATATCTTCTATAGCTAATTCAGTTGTGATTATTCTTTCTTTCATTATTTTCACCTATCTTATCCCATCATTGTTAACCTCTTAAGTCCTTCTTTAATTACTTCTTCTACATTAGATCTGTCTGTAATTTTTATATTTTGTATTACACGAAAAGCCTCATTTCGTTGATAACCCAATGCAATCAAAGCAGCAATCGCTTCGTCTTTTATAATTTGAGAAGTTTTCTCTTTTTTAGTATTAAGATTGTGAGACATATTTTCCATCGATAATTTATCCTTAAGCTCTAAAATCATTCGTTGTGCCGTCTTTTTACCTATCCCAGGAGCTTTACAAAGACTTTTAATATCATCTCCTAATATAGCAAAATACACTTCTGATGGAGTAAGAGAAGATAAAATACCTATACCTACTTTAGGACCAATACCTGTCACTGAAATAAGTTGTTGAAAAATTTCAAGTTCTTCTTTATCTAAAAAACCATATAATATAAAACCATCCTCTCGCACTTGTAAATGAGTAAAGATGTGTACTTGACTTTCAAGTGATGGTAACCTACTAATACTTGATGTAGGAATTAAAAGTTGATAACCAATACCGTTTGCCTCTACTATAATTTGTGTTTCTTCTATTGCTACTAACGATCCTTTTATGTAAGAAATCATTTTAACACCTTCCTATTAATTAGAACATCTGTTCCTTATTATACCTTGTTTCTTAATAAAGTACAAGACATTAAAAAATAAGGATGTATTCTTTACATCCTTATCTGTCCGGAACCATAAATAATATACTTCGTTGTAGTTAATTCTTTTAAACCTATAGGTCCTCTAGCATGAAGCTTTTGAGTACTAATACCAATCTCAGCACCAAAACCAAATTCATATCCATCTGTAAATCGTGTAGATGCATTAACATAAACTGCTGCTGCATCTATTTCTTCTAAAAACTTTTGAGCATGAGAATAATTTTCTGTAATAATTGCTTCAGAATGTCCAGAACTATAACAACGTATATGACTCATTGCCTCTTCCAAAGAAGATACTATTTTAATAGCTAAGGTATAATCTAAATATTCTTCCGACCAATCTGTTTCATTTGCCTCTTTTACTTCAGGAAATAAAATTTTTACTTTTTGATCTCCTCTAATTTCTACAGAATAAGATTTTAATTTAGGAATTAATTTTGACAAGAAAGGTTGTGCTATACTTTCATGAACAAGTAAAGTTTCTATAGCATTACAAACTCCTGGTCTTTGCGTTTTAGCATTAAATACAATATCTACTCCTTGATCACAATTTGCAAACTCATCTACATAAATATGACAATTTCCTACACCTGTTTCAATAATAGGTATTGTACTATTCTCTACTACCGTTTTAATTAAATGAGATCCTCCTCTAGGAATAAGAACATCTACATATTTATGCAATTTCATAAAATCCAATGTTGTTTTTCTATCTGTATCTTGAATTAATTGTACTGCATCTTCTGGTAATCCTATTTTTAATAATGTTTCTTGAATAATCTGAACAATCGCTCTGTTAGAAAACAAAGCTTCTTTACCACCCTTTAAAATTACTGCATTTCCCGCTTTAAAGCAAAGAGCAAAAGCATCGGCTGTTACATTAGGTCGCGCTTCATAAATCATCCCAATAACTCCAAGAGGAACCCGCTTTTGACCAATTTGCAATCCATTAGGACGTTTTTTCATTTTTATTATTTCTCCAACAGGATCTTCTAATTGAGCTACTTGCTTTATTCCCTCTGTCATAACAAAAATACGTTTTTCTGTTAATAATAAACGATCCAAAAGAGCTTTACTAATTCCTACTTGTTTAGCATTCATCATATCTTTTTGATTTTCTTGTAAAATAAATTCTCTTTTTTCCCAAAGCGCTTCTGATACAGCTAATAATCCTTTTGTTTTTTCTAAAATGGATAAACGAGCTAACTTATAAGAAGCATTTTTAGCTTTTTGCCCTTGTTGATATAATATATCCATAAATTCACCCCTATTTCTATTTTTTAGATGCATCTTTTTTCTGTCACAATCCAATCTAATGAAATATCATGTGATTCTCTAGGTATTTTAGAAATAACTTGAAAATCATAAGCAACTCCTATAGTTATTGCTGAAGATAAATTTTTTTTAAAATAAATATCGTAATATCCTCCTCCATATCCAATTCGATATTTTTCTATATCAAAAATAAGTCCTGGAACAATAAAAAGGGTTTTTTCATCACTAGTTTCTTCTCGTAATAATGAGGAAGGAGGCTCTAAAATTCCAAAATGTCCTTTTCCTAATTCATTTAAATCAGTAATCCTAGAAAAAATCATTTTTCGTGTTTTAGAAAAAACTTTTGGTACAGCAACCATCTTATGATTAGATAAAGCATGGATAATAAGAGGTGTTGTATCTACTTCCGTACCAAAACTAACAAAAGTAAATATTTTTTGAGATTTTTGATATAGAGTAGAATGAATAATTCTATCACAAATTTTTCTACTATAATTTTTAATTTCATGAGTATCCATACTATTACGTTTTTTTAAAAAAGATTGTCGAAGTTTTTCTTTTTCTTGCTCACTAATAATTGTCATCTCCATTTCTTATTGTTACAACTACAAAAAATCAATTATCCATTTTTGAACAAAAGACAACATAATCATCCAATTTAATGCCATCATATGGGCTAATACATAAACTTTTTTCATCTGTTGGTTTTCTAATTGATAAAATATTTGTTTTAAAATACCTATGAAAAGTTGAACATATAAAAGATAAATACTTCCTGTTAAAAGAATAGAAAGAATATTCCATGATAAAAAATATCCATTTATAATAATAAAAGAAAATATACAACCTAAACTTATAATATGTATATATTCAAAAATATTTTTGATTAAAGGTTTTGTATTATTAGTATATATATTATAATTTTTAATTAAAAGAATAAAAATAGGCCATGTACTACCCGATAAAACACCTGTAATAATACGAATAGTATTGTTAGTTTGACGAATATTTAGGTACGAAGTAATTCCATCCCATATTAATGGAAAAAAAGAGAATAACAATATACAAAGTAAACCAAAAGAAGGTGGACGATTACCATACCAACGTTTACGTAATAATAAATATAAAAAACTTATAAATACTCCAATATAAATTCCTGTACACCGAGCACATAAGGGTAAATATTGATGACCAATAATAAAAGATCGTTCTGGAATTTGATGACAAATTCCTCGACATAAAAAATAAAAAATATCTTGCATTTTTAATTTTATCTCTTTAATAAAAATGATATTCAGTAATCATTTCTTGCATAGCAAAATAAAAAATAAAAGCACAACTACAAAAAAGTAATATAAAAATAATACTAATGGTTAGTAATGCTTTTCCAAAAGTTTTTCGATCCTTATCCTCTTTGGTCATAAATAAAATTCCAACAATAATTCCTATAAGTGCACCTAAACCTGGAATAACTGGAACCATAATCGATAATAAAACTTTAATCCAATTATTTAATGGTGGAACTATATGATGCGTTATCATCGATTTATATGGTTGTGAAGTCTCTTTCTGAAAAGACGTCAATGAATTATCTTCTGACGAAATAATTTCTACTTCCTTTTCTGTATCTACCATTTTACCACAAAAACTACAATAAGATTGATTATCTTCTAATAACTTTCCACAATTTCTACAAAATCTCATTGTTCTCCTCCCTAATGTTTCATTTGTTTTTTCAAAGGCTGAATATCTCCATTCTTATCTTGAATATATACATTTTTTAATGTCTGTTGAAAATTATTACGTATTGAATTAATATATTCTTGTCTTAATTGTTGTTGTTCTATCTTTTCTTTCTCTGTTAATTCTCCTTGTTTTTGTTTTTTATATAATTCATTAATACGCTGAATTTTTTCTTTATTCATATTCCAATTACCTGCTTTCTATTTACTACTATTTCGTTTTAAAATTATATTATAGTAGTATTATTATAATACAAACTAAAAAACATTTCAAAGTATCTAATACTTCATCCATACATAATAATAACTCTTCAAATGAATAAATTTCATATTATTATCTTAAATCATAAAATTAACTTAACATAGAACTTTTTCTATAAAAAGTAAATAAAAAACTATCATAACAAGTATTTTTTATTTCATACAAACAAATACTATACATTATATTTAGAGGTGATACTATGTATTATTTATTTAAAAATAAAAAAAAGAGGCTTTGTTTATTTACTTATCTTACTATTATTTTGATTTGTATGTTATTTTTAGGGTGCCAAAAAAATAAACAAGATCATTCATCCGAAAACAATGAAAAAGAAAAACCTCCTGTTTTAACAGAATTAATAGATATTTCAGAAGAGGTTATTAAAATGAGTCAAGAAAAAAGATGGACTGAAGCTGCAGAAAAAATTAAAACCATGCATATAAAATGGAATCAATTTTATCCTTATGGTCAAAAGTCTGGTTTATCTTCTAATCATGCAGAAGAATTTAATGAAGATCTTAATTATGCTACCAAATTAATCATAGAACAAGCAATGGAACAAGTACAAAAAGAAGCTAATTCAGAAATTCAAAAAGCAAATATTAAATTAAAAATGAAAGAAAACCAACCAGAAGCTACCAATAAAAAAGAGCAACAAGATAATGAAAAACAACAAGAGAGCAATAATAATGAAAAATCATCAAAGGAACAAGGGGGACAGAATAAAGAAGATTCAAACAACCAAGAAGATTCTTTTATTATTGAATTACCTGCAGAAATTATGGAAAAATATAATAAAATTCTTCAAACTTCCAATAATGACTTACGTATATCACACGCCGCTATACAATTAACGAAACATATTTCTAACTTTTTAACCTTATATGATACCAATATATCTCCCTCTATCTTACGTCTAAAATATTATATAAGAGATATTCAAAATACAAGTTTGCAAGAAAACTGGGAAATAGCTCAAAAAGATTTACAAAAAATAAAAGAACTATGGCCTATTATACAACCCAAGGTTATAAAAGATAAAGAAGACTTATCCTTACAATTTACTCAAAGTATTCTTGATTTAGAAAAAATCATCTTGGATCAAAACAAACAATTAATTCCTATTAAATGTGAAATTGTTCTATCTAATATTGATAAAATATCGGAATAAAATAATTAGATGGCGGATATTGTTTTCCCTAAAAATAAGCTGCCAATATTTTCTCCATTGAGAATAGAATATATATTATCCAATCTTTCAGCATTTGTAATCACCATATCAATCCCGGTACCACAAGCAATTTTAGCTGCTGAAATTTTTGTAGCCATTCCTCCTGTTCCCAAATCACTACCAGCTCCTCCTGCTATTGCCTCAATTTCTGGAGTAATTTCTGTTATTATAGAAAAAAGTTGAGCTTTTGAATCGAGTCGAGGATCACAAGTATATAAACCATCAATATCAGATAATAAAATTAATAAATCTGCTTTAATTACATCTGCCACCATAGCTGATAGAGTATCATTATCTCCAAATTCTATTTCTTCAATCGCTACTGTATCATTTTCATTAACAATAGGAATAACTCCCATTTTTAATAAAGCACAAAACGTATTTTCTGTATTTTTACGTCTTTTAGGATGTTTTACTACATCTTTAGTTAATAAAATCTGAGCTACCTGTTGATTATATTCACCAAATAATTTTTCATAAATTTGCATTAAAGCAGCTTGCCCTACTGCTGCAGCTGCTTGGTTCATTTCAATAGTTTTAGGACGTTCATTTAAATGTAAACGATCAATTCCTACTGCTACAGCTCCAGAAGACACAAGAACTATTTCTTTTCCTTGATTTCTTAAATCAGTAAGAATTCTTGCCAATTGATCCATTTTATGAAAATTTAATCTTCCTGTACTATACGTTAAAGAAGAAGTTCCAATTTTAATTACAATTCTCTTTTTATGCTTTAAACACATTCTATAATGATTCATATAACCCCTCTATCCTATTTTATAAATACTTAATAAGTTCATATTATACCTTATTTTTAGTGAATATCAAGTTTTTTTAATAATAAAAAAGATAATAGTTAAAAAATTTTGTATATAAAATATAAGCTATTTTAACTATTATCTTCTATTTTAAATTTTTCTATTTTAAAATTCTACAACCATTACAATTTAATATTAATATTTATCATACAAAAATACTATAAAATATTTATATTGCATTAAACTACATAACTATATATGAACATAATCATTCCTAAATTATACAATTTATTTATTTAATGATAATAGTGGAAACGTATCTTTTAAATTTTGATAAAGATTTTTATAAATAGAATAATTATGACTATATATTTTTCCTTTTTCTTTACAAAATGAATGATGTTCTATTTCTTGAATTGTATGATTACAAGCTTCTTGTACATTATTATAAATTCCAGTACCAACTCCTGCTAATAGAGCAGCTCCAAAAGCAGGTCCTTCGCTAGCATTAATTGTTACAACTTCTTTTTGAAAAACATCTGCCTGCATTTGTCTCCATAGAGAACTTTTAGCTCCACCTCCAGAAACTCTTACTTTATTTACCTCAATAGATAATTCTTCCAAGATCATTAAGCAATCTTTTAAACTAAATGTAACTCCTTCCATGATACTTCTTATCATATCGCGTTTTGTATGTTTTGCAGAAAGTCCAAAAAATACTCCTCTCGCATAAGGATCTAAATGAGGTGTCCTCTCTCCCATTAAATATGGTAAATATAAAAGTCCTTCACACCCTGGCTCAACATGTTCTGCTTGTTGTGTCATAAGTACATAAGGATCTACTTCTAATAGCTGGGCAATCTCTTTTTCTTGAACACAAAAATTATCTCGAAACCATCGAAGAGATAAACCAGCTCCCTGAGTTACACCCATAACATGCCAAGTATCTGGTATAGCATGACAAAAAGTATGTACTCGTCCTTTAGGATCCACAATTATTTGATCTGTATGCGCAAATATTACTCCAGAAGTTCCAATCGTAGAAGAAACAACTCCAGATTCAACGATTCCATTTCCAATAGCTCCAGCTGCTTGATCTCCTCCTCCTCCTACTACTGGGGTTCCTTCCATTAATCCTGTATCTTCAGCAACCCTTCTTGTAATAACTCCACTAATTTCTTGAGATTCATATACTTTAGGCAACCATTCTGCATTAATCTCTAAAATATTGATAATGTCAATACTCCAATCCCTATGTTTAATATTCAGCAACTGAGTTCCACTAGCATCTGAAACTTCTGTTGCATAATTTCCTGTTAACATAAATCGTATATAATCTTTAGGAAGTAAAATATGAGCAATTTTATCATATATATGAGGTTCATTCTTTTTAATCCACATAATCTTAGAAGCTGTAAATCCCGTTAAAGCAGGATTAGCTGTTATATCTAATAATTTTTGTTGTCCAACCATTTCAGTGATTTCTATACATTCCTGATCCGTTCGTTGATCACACCAAATAATAGAAGGTCGTAATATTTGATTGTTTTTATCTAATAAAACTAAGCCATGCATTTGTCCAGTTAATCCAACACCTTTTATTTCTTGTGATTCTACTCTACTTGTTTTCAAAACCTGTTGTATCGTTGTACAAGTAGCTTCCCACCAATCCTCTGGATTTTGTTCGGCCCATCCAATATAAGGCTGTTGCATGGAGTATTCTGCCGTAGCACTTGCTATCGTTTTTCCTTCTGTATTAAACAATACAGTTTTTGTACCTGATGTGCCAATATCAATACCTAGCAAATATGCCATATTTATGCCTACCTCCTTTATTTCAATTTTTCCTATTATTAATGAGATGAAAAAATTTCATTAATATTAAATCCATTATTCTATAAACTAAATATTTAGGATTAAAAATTATATAGATATTAAATACAATACCAAGATTATAAAATAGAAGAATTATAAAAAAATAATTTATACAATGGAAGAAGAGAAGCCCCTAATACCGAAGCATTTTTCTTTAAGGCAGAAATAATAAGAGTATTATCTTCTTTTTCATAAAAAGAATTTTTCACGAAAACTTCTTCTGTTAATAGAGGTAAGATGGAATCTCCATATGGTCCTAAATCTCCTCCTACAATAATATAATGAGGATCTAAAGCTAATATAATATTTTGTATTCCAATAGCTAGAAACTTTATATAATGTTCTACAGCAACTTGTGCTTTATGCTCTTTTTTATACAATTGATTAAAAAACTTATTTAATAATATTTTATCATAATCTTTTCTTTCTTCCTGATATAAAGATAATAATGCTGATGCAGAAGCATATAATTCCCAACATCCTTTTCGTCCACAATTACACTTTTTCCCATTAGGAATAATACTCATATGTCCAAATTCCCCAGCTCTTTTATTCTTACCCTTATATAAATGTCCTTGAGTAACAATTCCACATCCTATTCCTTCTTTAATAGATAAATATACTAAGTTATCCATTTGCTTAGCAACACCTAAATGTAGTTCCCCTAACGCAGCTGTATTTGCTTCATTTTCAATATAAATTGGAAAAGGAAATAATGATTGAAATTGTTTTTTAAATGATAAATGATAAATACCTAAGTTAGGCGCCATCTCTAAATTTCCATTTTCTTCATTTACTGTTCCAGGAAGAGAAAATCCTATTCCCAAAATTTTCTCTTCCTTAATTTGTTTTTCTTTTATCATCATTTGAATAGTATGAGAAACCTTTTTAATAATTTCTTCTATTATTTCAAATTTAGAAATTACCATTTTTTTCTCACAAAGAATTTGAGAATCTAGATTTGTAAGAATTACATGTACTTCTGTTGTAGAAATATCTACTCCAAAAGCAAATCTAGAGTTTGGTAAAAATTTCATAATAACCGGTTTTCTCCCACCTGTAGAATCAGCAATTCCTCCCTCACCTATAAGGCCTGCTTTCATAAGAATAGTACTATTATTACTAATCGTTGGAATACTTAACCCCAGAGTTTGCGCCATATCTTGCTTAGTCATTTCTCGTTTTAAGTGTAATAGTTGTAAAATTTTTTTTTGATTTATATCTTTAATCATTTCTTGATCAAACGTATTCTGGGTAAACATAATTTCACCTATTTCTAACCTATAAAATAATCATACTTCTAAAATATACTGATTGAGTATTCCCTCTAACATTTCCTGACGACCAGAAACATTTATAATCTGATCATTTTGTAAGGCATATTCTTCCAATTCTTTAAATCCCACTTTTCCTTCTACAATAGACTTACCAATTCCTTCTGTATAACTTTGATAACGTTTATCAATAAAATTTTCTATTGTTTTATCTTCCAAAAGTTTGTATGCTACTTTCAACCCACGTGCAAAGGCATCCATACCAGCAATATAAGAATAAACCAAATCAATAGGTTCAAAAGATCCTCTTCTTACCTTTGCGTCAAAATTAAGTCCTCCTTGATGTAATCCATCATTTTTTAAAATTTCATACATAGCTAACGTTGTATCATAAATATTTGTAGGAAATTGGTCTGTATCCCATCCTAACAATGGGTCTCCTTGGTTCGCATCTACACTACCTAAAATTCCATACATACGAGCAGTGTGAAGTTCATGTTGAAAAGTATGTCCTGCTAAAGTAGCATGATTTGCTTCAATATTCATCTTAAAATAAGAATCTAATTCATATTTTTTTAAGAAACCAAAAACAGTAGCAACATCAAAATCATATTGATGTTTTGTAGGTTCCTTTGGTTTGGGTTCAATCAAAAATTGACCTTTAAATCCTATTTCTTTTGCATAATCTACAGCCATTTGTAAAAATCGAGCAAAATTATCTAACTCTAATTTCATATTCGTATTTAAGAGAGTTTCATATCCTTCTCTTCCTCCCCAAAACACATAATTTTTTCCACCTAATTCATAAGTAATTTCTATTGCTTTTTTTACTTGAGCAGCTACATACGCAAATACATCGGCATTACATGATGTAGCAGCTCCATGAACATATCGAGGATGTCCAAAAGCATTTGCAGTTCCCCATAATAATTGTATATCAGTATCATTCATAAATTGCTTGATATACTCTACTATAATATCTAAATTTTTATTCGTTTGTCTTAATGTACTACCTTCTGGAGCAATATCTCGATCATGAAAACAAAAAAAGGGGATATTTAACTTTTTTAATAATTCAAATGCAGCTTCTACTCGAGCCTTTGCTTTATCCATAGGATCTGCAAAGTGATCCCATTCTCGTATCATTGTCCCAGCCCCAAAAGGATCTGTTCCAGCTCCTGTTAAAGTATGCCAATAAGACATAGAAAATCGTAAATGTTCTTCCATTGTTTGAGATCCTAATTTTTCCTTAGGATTATAATACTTAAATGCCAAAGGATTTTTTGAATCCTTTCCCTCATAAGAAATTACAGGTATGTCTTTAAAATATTTTGTCATATATTATACCTCCTCTATTATATTTATATCCATAATATCATATTTTTAAAACTTATTCAATAGATTTTAAAAAGTGGGTTTAAAAAGTGGGTTTAAAAA
>JAAYSE010000168.1 GCA_012524135.1 Candidatus Epulonipiscium sp.
CACGCACCCATAAAAGTAAAAATAGCAAGAAAAGCAATAGCAGGTTTTAAAATAGGTAATCCAATATTCCAATAAAGTCGAAAATTACTACAACCATCAATTCTTCCTGAATTTAGCAAATCATCATCGTTGCCATTAATAAACTAAATAAAAATTTTTTCCCTGGAAATTCAAATTTAGCAAAAAAGAAACCAGCCATAGAACAAAAGAATACAACACAAAGAGTTATAATCGTTGCTACGAAAATAGTATTCATAAAACTACCCCAAAAATCAATTGTCTTAAATAAATTCTGTATATTATTCAATAACTGCTTTCCAGGAATTAATACTGGCGGAAATTTCATAAAATCCGTAGTAGTTCTTGTAGCCGTTACTATTAACCAATAAAAAGGAAATAAGGAAATAATACCTCCTATGATTAAAAGAAAATGAATAATAAACTTCCCTATAGAAAATCTTTTTTCCATGCTTCATACCTCCTTTTTTATCTGTTATCAACTTTTTATTACCTTACTTTTAATCCACCTGACGACGAACAACTAACCAATTAATGATTGAAAAAATAGCTATAATAAAGAATAAACCCCATGAAATGGTTGCTACATAACCAAAAGAATGTTTTACAAATGCTTGACGATATAAATAAAGAACAATCGTCATTCCTCCCCCACCAGGTCCTCCTCCATCACCGATTAACACTTGAGGTTCTGTGAACAATTGCAATCCCCCAATAGTAGAAGTAATGACCGTAAAAATGATTACAGGATTTAAAAGAGGGATCGTAATCTTAAAAAAAGCTTGAACTCCTGTAGCCCCATCAATTTTTGCTGCCTCATATAAGCTAGTAGGAATTTTTTGAAGCCCAGCTAAATAAATAATGGCATTATATCCCGTCCACCTCCATACCACCATTGATGAAATGGCTACTTGAAGCCACTTAGGTACTTTTAACCATTCAATAGGGCTTAATCCTAACTTCGTTAAAAAATAATTTAATAAACCATATTTATTACCAAATAAAGTTGCAAATACAATAGCGACAGCTACAACCGAGGTTACATTAGGAAGAAAATACAAAACTCGATAAACTTCCCTTCCCTTGATAAATTTAGAATTAATTAAAAAAGCAATAATTAATGCAAAAATAAGCATAGGAACTGTTGATTCAAACCATATGATAAATGTATTTACAATCGATTTCCAAAAATCTCCGTCTTTCAATAACATCTGAAATTGACTAAAACCTACAAATTCTGGTTTACTAATTCCATCCCATTTTTGAAAAGATAACACAATAGAATAAAGGATAGGAAAAAGGCCAAATACTAAAAATAAAACATAAAAAGGTGATATATATAAATAGACCGATTTATTTTTCTTTATTTCTGACCATGTATGTGAGACATTTTTTATCTTTTTATTATTCGTATATTCCTTAGCAACCACTTTCTTATACATATGATCTGTCCCCTCCATTTCTATTGAATACTTCTCCAACAAATGATTAGATACCTCATTTGTTGGAGATAAAATATTGTTTATCTAGTTAATTCTAATTTGCATTTTTCTACCGCATCTTTCCACGCTTCTTCCGGATCTTTATTTTGTTCTGCAATTAATTTTAATTGTTCTATAAAATTCTCTTGAAATGCATCTGATTTAATACCAATATAAACAATTGGAATATTCGATGCAGCTTTTGAAAATATCCGATTTGTCTCTTGTCCTCCAAAAAAATCTTCCTTAAAATAAATACTTTCATCCTCTAAATACAATTTATCTTGTTGACTTAAAGAATAAATAAAAATACGACCTATATTTTCAAACATCTTTGCATCTGTTTTTTCAACTATTTTTTTACCAGCCTGCACTAAATCTTTCCATGTTTTTATTTCCTCGCTAACTTTCTCCGGATCCGTAGGAAGACCTGCCTGTTCAAACAAATCTGCTCGATAGAAAAAAGCCGTTGGTCCTGTATCCAAAGGAAGAGCTATTAAGTTATTTTGATCTGGTGTTAACCCCATACTCCACTTCCAGTCTAAAAATTGATCTTCTATTTCTCCCGCATTACAAGGCTCTTCTAAAAGATTGACAAATTGATCTGGGTTAGAAAGTAAATCCCCAATCCAATCATTGAAACATAAAATATCGGGTAATCCGGAACCAGCTGCAATGGTAGTAATCACTTTAACTTTAAAATCTCCACCTATCTTTTCCGGCATTAAATTTACTTCTGGAAACTTTTCATTCACTTGTTCTAACAAATCATCATCTAAAGCACGATTCCAATACCATAAGGATAAATCGATTTTTCCACTATCTTTGTTCACTTTTGATGTCTTTTCTCCACAACCAGTAACTATAAGACTTAGAACTACTACAATTAAAAATACCATTCGCTTTTTCATATCCCTACTCCTCCTTTACACTAAGCCACTTTTTTAAAATACTTTTTACATATATCTTTTTAAAACATAGTACTATAGATTGCAATAATGCTTTAAAATTATTATACTGGTTTTACAAGATTTTCACAAAAATATTTTATTAAAAGAGGCTTAAAGATACATTTATACTTTATATTTCTTGCTTTCACTATTATTATATAGTCAACTTTATCTTTTTTTAATATAACATTCTTAATATTTTGTATAGTTTTCTATACATTTTTCATATTATTGTTTTATAGACAGGAGGATTAAGATGAATACTATAAAAGTCCTATTAATAGATGACGATGCATTAGTACTCGATGATTTACGTACCTTAATCCAATGGGAACAATATGGATTTACTATTATAGGTGAAGCAAAAAATGGTCAACAAGGACTTGAACTATTTGATAAATATCAACCCGATCTCGTTATTGTAGATATTTATATGCCTGTTCTAAATGGATTAGAATTTTGTCAACAGGTTATGAACAAAAAAAATCCACCTACAATCATTTTATTAACTGCATATAAAGATTTTGAATATGCAAAACAAGGTATTAAACTAGGAGTATCTAATTATTTATTGAAACATGAAATTGATGAAGAAACATTAACTACAGAGTTACTGAAAATCAAAAAAGACTTAGCTTATCAAAAAAATAATAAGCGTATGATTCAACAACAATTATTCTCGAATCTTCTTCATCAACCTTTTTCAGATTACAACCATATGCTTTCTCATTTACACTTCCCCCCGAACTTAAACTGCTATGGAAAGATTGCATTATTATTTTTTCAAATTGATTCTCCTTTTTTTCTTCTTGAACCAGTTTCAAAAAAAATATCTTCATCCCAAATTTCTACTATGTCCTATATTAAAGACTTCGCAACCATCCACCGATTTACACAAGAATTTCCCGATCTTGAAGACACTCAATATATTCCTTTAAACAATCGACAATCCGTATTCGTATTAATTTTTAAAAGTAATCTTTCTAGTCAACAGAATATTCAGAATATTTCTTATCGTGTTGCTTTATACTTTCAGCAAAAATTCAATCAACCTCATGTTCTCTCCATGTGGTATTGTGCCGCTGATATTCAGTCTTGGTTCATCAATACATTCAAAAAAATAATAACGATTAACCGCAATCAATACTCCAATCGAATTCAAAACGCCATACAATATATCCATACTCATTATGACCAAGATCTCACCATGGAAGAAGTGGCAAAAAATTTAGGAATTAGCTGTATCTACTTAAGCAAATTATTTAAGAAAGAAACCGGGCAAACTTTTTTAGAATACTTAACAAATTATCGAATGGAAAGGGCGAAATATATTTTAAGTAAAGGGGATTATAAGGTTTATGAAGTTGCAGAACAAGTCGGATACAAAACCAGTCAATATTTTAGTTCTGTTTTTAGAAAAAATACAGGTATGAATCCTTCTGATTATATTCGTTAAAAAACAGGTGATTATATGCAATCCATTAGCCAAAAAATTCTTATAAAAACTAGTATTATCGTTATATTCTCTTTATTCTTAAGTCAATCTTTTGCCTGCTATTACTTTACACAAATATTAGAAAAAAACACTCTGCATAATGATACAGTTAAACTAAAACAACATGGACTACAAATAGATTCTATAGTAAAAGACATTCGAAAATTAGGAGAAACTATTGTCATCGATCCAACTATACAAGAATTTTGCAATCATTCCTCTCCTAATACTTTTGATATTGATAATATGGTTGAACAACTGATTAACTTAACTAATTTAAATAATTATATTCATAGTTCTGTTCTTATCACAAATAACGGTTCTATATATTGGACAGATTTTCCTTATAATAATAATTTCAAACCAAAACTAAAAGAACGTTGGTACCAAGAAAGCGAACCCTTTCATCTTACCAATACTCACTATATTCGTGAACGAAATAAAAACTCTATTAAAGTAATTACGTACCGAATTCCTATATATAATATTCAACAACCCAATCAATCCATAGGTGAATTATTACTTCATATCGACTTTCATTATTTTGAAAAATTTCTTGTCACATGGAGTGAAGATTTTAATGGTTATGCTCTTATTGACAACAAACAAAATATTCTTTTTCTCAATACCCACGAAATAAGCCAAATTTACTTTCATACACTCGTTGATAAATCTTTTTTACAAAAAGAAAATTATACCAAAGAAAAAAAAGGATACCTC
The DNA here is from genome assembly GCA_012524135.1 of Candidatus Epulonipiscium sp. Classification (GTDB taxonomy): domain Bacteria; phylum Bacillota; class Clostridia; order Lachnospirales; family JAAYNZ01; genus JAAYNZ01. The sequence goes on from JAAYSE010000168.1 coordinate 4,665, forward strand.
GTTAAAAATCAATCTTTTTTTGATCATCTACAACTTCTTGCTTTTACCTCTAACAAAAACATACGAACTCGTATTCATTTTCTTTTTCATTTTTTTATTATTTTCACCTTATGTACTACCACAGCCATTATTTTAATTTTAAATCCTGTTATTCACAAAATAACCCATCCTATTACAGAACTAACACAAGCTATGACAAGATTTTCTCATGGCCATATGGATATTTCCATTTCTATTCAAAGTAACGATGAGCTAGAGATACTAGGAAATACGTTTAATCAGATGGTACATGATCTCAATCAATATATACAACAATGTATTCAACACGAACAAGCAAAACGAAAAATGGAATTCGAATTACTGGTATCTAAAATAAATCCTCATTTTATTTATAATACTCTCAACTCTGTCATTTATCTTGCCCGTAAACAAAATAATATAGATATCGTAAACATGGTAAGAGCATTTATTCTCATTTTACAAGACGGTATGAAAATAGACGAAGATAAAATATTTGTTCCTTTATCTCAAGAAATAGATGTTGTAAATGCCTATGCAACCATTCAAAAATATCGATATAAAGATAAATTTCAAATTATTTGGGATATCGAAGAAAACTTAAAAGAAAAATCCTTTCCAAAAAATGTTCTACAACCATTAGTAGAAAACTCCATATTCCATGGAATCGCTCCTATGGAAGGAAAGGGAATAATAAAAATTTCAGCCCAAGAACAACATAATAACTTTATTATCACCATAGAAGATAATGGTATAGGAATATCTAAAGAAAATCTTAAAACCTTATTTCAATCCAACAAAAATTACCTACACAAAGGCTCTGTTCATTCCATTGGTTTAAACAATGTCCAAGATCGTATTCAATATTTATATGGAAATTCTTATGGTCTAACCATTCAAAGCATAGAAAACAAAGGCACCACTATTCAGATTTCTATTCCAAATACAGATTCCTCCGATTTCAATAAAAATCAATTTATATCTTAAATAGAGGTGAAACAATTGAAAGTACGTATACCTAGAAAAAAAATGATCGATATTCTTTGTACTTTAGGGTTTATCCTTTTAACAGTATCGATATTCATACCACAACACTCACTTCCTGATGAAAATGATTCAGAACCAAAAAAACTCCAAAATGAGATTATCCAAATATGGGGATGGGACGATTCCATCACAAAAAGCTTTGACCTTTTTTATCAACACTATCCCAATATTACTTTAGAATTTATACCTACAAAAACAAAAAACTATGTAGAAAAAATAAAAGTAACTTTAGCAACCAACAACGAAATTCCCGACATTTGCTTATTAGAAAATGACTACCGTGGACAGCTTATGACTTTAGATATCTGGGAAAACCTAGAATCTCATCCTTATAATCTAAACCCAGATAAAATTTTAGATTATATTCTCCCTAATGTTACAAATTCCAAAGGAGAAATTATTGCTGTTCCTTATGATATAGCCATTGCAGGTATGGCCTATCGTAGGTCTTTAACGAAGCAATTTTTTGGTACGGATGATGAAAAAAAACTCCATACCCTCTTTTATGATTGGAATTCTATTATAGAAAAAGGTAAAGAATTAAAATCAAAAGAAGAAATGGAAACTTTTTTATTTGCTAGTTTAGCCGATGCTGCTGTTATTTTATTAAACCAAACCACCGAACCTTATATTCTTAATGAAAAGCTCAATCATCCGGAACGATTTTTACAATCTTTTTATATTTTAAC
>JAAYSE010000169.1 GCA_012524135.1 Candidatus Epulonipiscium sp.
AATTATGCTCGTTTATTGACGACCTATTTGTCAGGATATTTACGAACATCAATTTTAATTGAAGTTATTAATGCAGAAGCTGTTACATATTCGGAGTTTACGAATTCCTTAAATAATCCGGTTATTTTAGGAATTGTCGATTTTTCTCCTATGAAAGGTTCTATCATTATTGAACTATCTTCTAATATCGGTTATTCTATAATAGATAGGGTTTTAGGAGGTTCAGGGTTTGGGATTGAAAAAATTCGTGAGTTTTCTGAAATTGAACGTATTTTGTTAGAAAGAATGATGGGCCAATGGTTAGGGCTTATGCGTGAACCTTGGGAAAATGTCGTAGATATTCATCCACGGTTAGAAAAAATAGAAACCAATTCTCAATTTGCTCAAATTATTTCTCCTAATGAAATGATTGCTCTACTCACTCTGAACATTCATATTGGAGAGCAAGAAGGACTTATGAATATTTGTATTCCTCATATTGTTATTGAACCTTATATAGATCGATTAAATACAAAATATTGGTTTGCGCCGATTGCTCAAGAAAAAGATAAAGCATATCAACAGTTTTTAGAATCAAAACTAGAAACTGCAAAAATTCCTATAAAAGCAATTTTAGGACAAACTCACATTACAGTGGGTGAATTTTTACAGTTACAATTAGGTGATATTATTTCATTAGATTCATATACAGATTCTGATTTTAAAATTATAGTAGGTGATTTACTGAAATTTAAAGGACGACCTGGTACTTACAAGAATAAAAATGCCATACAGATTACTCATGTGATCAGAGAGGAGGAAAACTAATGGGAGATACACTTTCGCAAGCAGAGATTGATGCCTTATTAGGAAATGATTCTAGTACCCAAGATACACAACAAGAAGAAACAGCACCTATTCATGAAGATTTAACGGAAGAACAAAGAGATGCTCTGGGTGAAGTTGGAAATATTAGTATGGGTACAGCAGCAACGACATTATTTACGTTAATTAATCAAAAGGTGACCATTACAACTCCCAAGGTACAGGTAACAACATGGGAAGAACTTTCTAATTCTTATAAAAGACCTTGTGTAGCTATTAAAGTAGAATATAAAGAAGGTTTAGAAGGAGCTAATTTATTAGTATTACGAGAAGAAGATGTTAAAATTATTACGGATTTGATGATGGGAGGGGATGGTACTAATCTTCCAGATGAATTATCAGAATTACATTTAAGTGCCATTAGTGAGGCTATGAACCAAATGGTAGGATCTTCATCTACATCGCTTTCTTCCATGGTAAATCAAACGATTGATATAATGCCGCCAGCTGCCTTTGTTTTGGATTTAACTCAAAAAATTGATGAAAAAGATATTGGTTTTGGTGCAGATGGATTTGTACAAATTTCATTCAAAATGGAAGTGGGTAATTTAATTAATAGTGAGATTATGCAGCTATTACCTATTGATTTTGCAAAAAATTTGTATGAAATTTTAACGAATGTACAGGAAACAGTAGATGTTTCAGCAGTTTCTGATATAGAAACTCAAACATCTACTACTTCGTCGGAGATGCCTTCCGTACAAGAGAAAACGATTCAACCAAGTGGAAGTTCAACGTCTCTATCACAATCTCAGCAAAATTCATTGAGGTCAGAGTCGATAACCTCACATACAACACAACCTGTAAATGTTCAACCTGTACAATTTCAAAACTTTGACACCCCTTCACTGTCACCATATAAAGAAAATATTGATTTAATTATGGATGTTCCATTAGAAGTTACAGTAGAGTTGGGAAGGTCTCATAAAACAATAAAAGAGATATTAGAGTTTGGCCCTGGTACGATTGTAGAATTAGATAAAGTGGCTGGGGAGCCTGTAGATATTTTAGTTAATGGTAAATTTATTGCAAAAGGTGAAGTGGTTGTTATTGATGAAAATTTTGGAATACGTATTACAGATATTATTGATGCAGAAAACCGCATTTAAATTATAAAATCATATAAAGATAAATTTTAATCTGTAGATAGAGGAGAGGATAATAATGGCAGGTAAAAATATATTGATTGTTGACGATGCAGCTTTCATGAGAATGATGATTAAAGATATTTTAACAAAAAATGGTTATGATGTAGTGGGAGAAGCAGAAAATGGAGCAAAGGCTGTAGAAAAATATACAGAATTAAAACCAGATTTAGTCATTATGGATATTACGATGCCAGAAATGGATGGAATTGAAGCAGTAAAAAATATTAAAAAAATTAAAAATGATGCCAATATTATTATGTGTTCTGCTATGGGACAACAAGCAATGGTTATTGAAGCAATTCAAGCAGGTGCTAAAGATTTTATAGTAAAACCTTTTCAAGCTGATCGAGTAATTGAAGCAGTATCGAAAGTTTTGGGGTAATGTCATATGCCATTCAATTGGAGGATTATATTACAAGGAATCTTAGTATTTTTGATGTTTTCAGGCATTATTATCAGTGCTTATTATGTAACTAAGTGGATTGGTGGAGTTCAATTTCAAAAAAACCAGGGGAAAAATATAAAAATTATAGAGTCTATTGGGATTGGTCCACAAAAAGTATTACAATTAATTCAAGTAGGAACACAGATATTTTTGATTGGAATAACCAAAGAACATATTATTTTTATAACAGAAATTGATTCAACAAATATAATATGTTCGAATCAGGAAGAGGGAGCAAATGTCTCTTTTCAATCCTACTTAAAACAATGGTTGGATAAAAGAGAAGACCAAAAGAAGGATCATTGAGGCAGGAGATAAAATATGAGAGACCAAAAGAAGAATCATGTCAAATTCATTTTGAGTCAAGTAGGAATTTTTATTATTTTATTATTTTGTATACATAATATATCTGTTTTTGCCTCTCCAACCAATATGCCTGTTCCTTTTCCTAAAGTGGGAGTGGATATTGGGGTTGCTGAAACAGGTGAAGAAGTAGTTAGCAGTTTACAAATATTATTTATTTTAACTATTATTGCATTAGCTCCTTCTATTTTGATGATGATGACCTCTTTTACACGTATTATTGTAGTATTGCATTTTTTGCGTTCCGCTCTTGGAACACAACAGACTCCACCGAATCAAGTATTGATTGGTTTAGCATTATTTCTTACTTTTTTTATTATGGGACCTGTCTTTAATGAAACCAATGTTGAAGCGCTGCAACCTTATGCGGAAGGAGAAATAACTCAAGAAGAGGCAATACAAAGAGGAATGAAACCTTTTCGAGAATTTATGTTTCGACAAGTAGAAGAAAAAGATTTGGCTTTATTTATGCAAATTTCAAAAACAGAAAAGGTATCCACTCGTGATGAAATTCCGTCCTCTGTTCTTATTCCTGCATTTATTATTAGTGAATTAAAAACAGCTTTTCAAATTGGATTTTTGATTTATATTCCTTTTATTGTTATTGATATGGTTGTGGCATCTACTTTAATGTCTATGGGAATGATGATGTTACCACCGGTCATGATTTCATTACCTTTTAAAGTTTTATTGTTTATCATGGTCGATGGTTGGAATTTAGTGATTGGTGAATTAGTAAAAACCTTTCGATGATAGGAAGGATGAAAAACTATGGACCAAGGTATTGTTATTGATTTAGCTCAAAATACATTATGGACAATTATTATTGTATCAGCACCTATGTTAAGTTTAGCTTTAATGGTAGGATTGATTGTTAGTATTTTTCAAACTGTCACATCGATACAAGAACCTACATTAGCTTTTATCCCTAAAATTTTAGCGGTGTTTATAGGTATTCTTATATTCGGACCATGGATGTTAAAAACCTTAATGGATTTTATTATAAATTTATATACAAATTTTAATTATTATTTAGGATAATAAGAATAGGAAGGAATTGACTTTGACTGATTTATATTTTCAATGGGATATATTTTTACTGATATTTTGTCGTATGAGTAGTTTTTTTGTTACAGCGCCTATTTTTGGTGGGAAAAATGTACCTGATTATATAAAAATCGGGTTATCAGTATTAATCAGTTTTTTAATAATTTCTTCATTATCCATAGGGCCTTTATCTTATCCTGATCATTTTTTAGGGTATGGATGGTTTGTTATACAAGAAATCCTAGTAGGTTTACTTCTAGGATTTGTTGTATATATTGTTTATAATACTTTATATTTGGCAGGACAACTTATTGATTTTCAAATAGGTTTTTCTATGGTTAGTGTATTTGATCCTCTAAGTCAAATACAGGTTCCTATTACAGGAAATTTTTATTATTTTATCTTAGCCATTATGATTCTAATTGGAAATGGACATCATATGATTTTACAATCTTTATCTTATAGTTATGAAATTATACCCATTGGAGGAATTTTTGTGCAAGATTTGTTACTGCAGCAATATATATCCATGATGGGTAATTTCTTTATTCTTGCTTTTAAAATAGCTAGCCCTGTTATTGGTTCTATTTTTATTATTAATGTAGCTTTAGGAATTTTAGCTAGAACGGCGCCACAAATGAATATGTTTGTAGTTGGATTACCTTTGAAAGTGATTTTTGGATTACTTACTATATGGGTTATTATGCCTATGTTTGGATCTATTTCTGATTTTATGATGGAGCAATTATATAAGGATATATTAAATGTAATTCGAGGACTAATGCCATGAAAAAACGATTATACTATGATCTACAATTTTTTGCTAAAGAAGGACCAGGGGGAGAAAAAACAGAAAAAGCTACTCCACGAAAAAAAGAAAAAGCAAGAGAAGAAGGTCAAGTAGCTAAAAGTTCTGAAGTAAATACTGCTTTTTTATTCTTATCTACTTTTTTTGGCATTAAGATTTTTGCTCCCTATGTATATCAGCAATGGGTACAATGTTTTCAAGATATTTATCAAATGATTTCTACTAGAAATGATTTGTATCAAGAAGATTATATTGTGCGTTGGGGAGCTCATATTTTCAAGAAAACAATGTTAATAGCAGGGCCTTTTCTTTTGATTGCTTTTTTAGCAGGTATTTTTGCTAATTTTTTTCAAGTAGGTTGGAATCCAACATGGAAACCTTTGCAACCTAAATGGAATCGATTAAGTCCTATACAAGGAATCCAGCGATTATTTTCAAAGCGTGCTCTAATGGAGTTAATGAAATCTCTTTTAAAGGTTATTATGATAGGATATATTCTGTATTCTTCGATTAAAAAAGATCAACATAGTATTTATTTACTTTACGATATGAATATATTACAAATTGTAACTTACATAGGAAATATAGCTATTAGTATGGCATTTAAAGTGAGTATTTTTTTCATTTTTTTAGCTATTATTGATTTTATTTATCAAAAATATGAATTAGATCAAAATTTAATGATGACTAAACAAGAAATAAAAGAAGAATATAAAATGCAAGAAGGAAATCCAGAGATTAAAGGTAAAATTCGTCAAAAGATGCGAGAAATTTCTATGCGTCGTATGATGCAGGATTTACCTCAAGCGGATGTTATTATTACAAATCCAACTCATTTTGCTGTTGCTTTGAAATATGATTCTACTAGAGGACAAGCACCTATTGTTATTGCAAAAGGTATGAATGTGCTTGCTCAGCGAATAAAAAAAGTAGGTAGAGAAAACAATATTGAAATTATAGAAAACAAGCCTTTAGCTAGAACGTTATACTATACAGTAGATATTGGTATGGAAATTCCACCAGAATTATATCAAACAGTAGCAGAAATTTTAGCATGGGTTTATCAATTAAAACATGGACAAAAATAGAAAGGAGGTAAGCGGATGAAGTTTAAAATGGGAGATGTTGTAGTAGGATTGTTTGTGATTTTGGCTATTGTTATTTTTATTATTCCTTTTCCTGCTGTTTTTTTAGACATTTTTCTTACTATTAATATTGCTTTAGCGTTATTAATTCTCTTTAGTGCTCTTTATGCGAAGGAAGCATTAAATATGAGTACTTTTCCTACTATTTTATTATTAACAACTTTATTTCGTTTAGCTCTTAATACGTCTAGTACACGTTTGATTTTAAGAGATGGTTATGCAGGAAATGTAGTGGCTACATTTGGCAATTTTGTTGCAGGTGGCAATCCAGTGCTTGGTGTAGTTGTATTTATTATTATTATTATTATTCAATTTATGGTTATTACAAAAGGATCAGAACGTGTTGCAGAAGTATCTGCACGTTTTACATTAGATGCGATGCCAGGAAAACAAATGGCTATTGATGCTGATTTAAATTCTGGACTGATTGATGAACAACAAGCAAGAGAACGACGTGAAAAGATTCAAGAAGAAGCTGCTTTTTATGGTGCAATGGATGGAGCAAGTAAATTTGTTAAAGGTGACGCTATTGCAGGAATTTTAATTACTTTTATTAATATTATAGGTGGTTTAGTTTTAGGAACCACAGGTTGGGGTGGTAGTACTCCTATATCACCGATGGAGGCGTTACAAAAGTATACATTGCTAACTATAGGTGATGGATTGGTAAGTCAAATACCTGCATTGCTAATTTCTATGGCTACAGGTATTTTAGTTACAAAAGCATCTAAAGAGTCAAATCTTAGTTTTGAGTTAAAAAATCAGTTGTTTTCTCTTCCTATTGTTCTGTATTTAGCAGGTGGAGTTTTGGTTTTATTAGGAGTTTTTACACCACTGGATACTCTTATTTTTGGTACTACAGGTGTTTTAATAATTTTTTCTGGTTATCGCATGGATCAAAATTTACAATTACAAACAATAGAAGAAGAAATTTCTACAGAAGATGTTCAAGCAGATGAAATTCGTAAACCAGAAAATGTTATATCTTTGCTTCAAGTCGATCCTATAGAATTAGAATTTGGTTATGGTATTATTCCTTTAGCGGATGTAAATCAAGGAGGGGATTTACTAGATCGAGTGGTTATGATTCGTAGGCAGCTAGCGTTAGAACTAGGAACGATTGTACCTATTATTCGATTGCGAGATAATATACAATTAGCTCCCAATCAATATATTATAAAAATAAAAGGAGTAGAAGTAGCTAAAGGGGAAATTTTATTTGATCATTATATGGCCATGAATCCAGGGTATGTAGAAGAAGAAATTGATGGTATTGATACTGTTGAGCCCGCCTTTGGCCTTCCAGCTCTTTGGATTTCTGAAGCTCAACGGGAAAGAGCAGAAGCATTAGGTTATACTGTTGTTGATCCACCTTCGATTATTGCTACTCATTTAACAGAGATCATTAAGCAACATTTAAATGAGTTGTTAAGCCGTCAAGATGTTCAAACTTTAATTAATAACGTGAAAGAAACTCATCCTACACTTATTGAAGAGTTAGTTCCTAAAATACTAACGGTAGGAGAAATACAAAAAGTATTAGCCAATTTATTAAAAGAAGGTATCTCTATTCGAGATTTAGTGACTATTTTTGAAACTTTAGCAGATTATGGGGCAACGGTACGAGATCCAGATTTATTAACAGAATATGTACGACAATCCTTAGGAAGAGCTATATCTCATAAATTTTTTCATCAACAGCAAAATAATGTTATTACTTTAGATCCTGAGTTGGAAAAATTAATTATGGATTCTGTACAACAAACGGAACAAGGATCTTATCTTGCGCTAGATCCACAAACAACTCAAAAGATTTTTGATAGTTTAACACAAGAAATGAATAAAATTATAGGGTTGGGACAACAACCTATTGTTTTAACATCACCTATTGTACGCATTTATTTCAAACGATTAACAGAATCGATGGCTCCTGATCTTATTGTTTTATCGTATAATGAAGTGGAACCAACAGTAGAAGTGCAAGCAGCAGGGATGGTGAATATTGGATGAATATAAAAAAGTATGAAGCAGTCACGGAGGAAGAAGCAATTCAAAAAGCGAAGTTAGATTTAGGTAATGATATTATTATTTTAAACATTAAAAAAATCAATCCTAAAGGATTTTTTCGGCTTTTTCGTTCTCCTAAAGTAGAGGTCTTGGTAGCATTTGAAGAACAAAAATCTACAGTGGCAAGAAAAAGCGAAGATCCTACGATGAAAAACTTAGAAAAGAAAATAGATCATTTAGAGCATTTATTATATAATATGGCAGATCAATCTTATTCTACCGCTATAGACACTTCATATTCTCAAAAAAATACAAATAACATGATGAATATTTTATATACACAAATGGTTGAAAATGAAGTAGAACCTGAAGTAGCTAATAAAATTTTAGAAAATATAGGTTTATATTCAAAAAATAATGAAACAGATATCAACAAATTGGTAGGAATCGTGTATAATAGAATTATCCAATGGATAGGAGAACCAAAACCACTTCGACTAAAAAGCCCGACACAAGTAATTTTTATTGGACCTACAGGCGTGGGTAAAACAACCACTATTGCAAAAATTGTAGCTCATCATGTTTTACAAGAAAAACAAAATGTTGGTTTAATTACAGCAGATACCTATCGTATAGCGGCTGTAGAACAATTAAAAACGTATGCAGAAATTTTGGGAACTCCTGTAGAGGTTGTTTATAGTAAGGAAGAATTAGCCTCTGCATTGGATCATTTTTCACAAAAAGATGGTGTTTTTATTGATACAGCGGGTCGTTCTCATAAAAATAAAGAACAGCTTGAAGAGTTATCCCTTTTATTAAATCAGTTATCTCAAAAAAAAGTATATTTAGTTCTTAGTCTTACAACAAAATATAATGATTTAAAAAGAATTATTCAGATGTATTCTGCAATTACTGATTTTCATATCATTCTAACCAAGATGGATGAAACGACGTGTTTGGGAAATATCCTTAATATTCGGATGTTGACTTCGCAACCTTTTTCTTATATTACTTTTGGACAAAATGTTCCAGAAGATATGGAATTACTTAATCCACAGAAAGTAGCAAAAATAATATTAGGGAGTTATGAAGAATAATGGATCAAGCAGCAAAACTTCGTATGATGGCAAATAGTCATCAACAATTAAATCCCAAGATACAAAAAGCAAAAATTATTACTGTAGCTAGTGGTAAAGGTGGAGTAGGAAAAAGCAATGTAACGATGAATATTGCATTAGAGTTAGCAAAACAAGGACAAAAGGTTGTTATTATTGATGCTGATTTAGGGTTGTCTAATATTGAAGTCCTTTTTGGTATTGTACCGTCATATACTTTATCCGATATGTTTTTCGGGAAAAAAGGTTTAATGGACATTTTGACTCCAGGACCTTATGGTATTCATTTTATTTCGAGCGGGTCAGGAGTTCAAGATTGGGGACAATTCAATTCAATTCAATTACAAAATTGTATAACTCAATTACAACCATTAGATCAAATGGCTGATATAATATTTATTGATACGGGTGCAGGAGTGTCTCAAAATGTGATACAATTTATTCAGGCATCGGATGATACTATTATTGTTACTACACCAGAACCAACTTCTATTATGGATGCGTATGCATTAATTAAAACACTGAAAAAAAATATTTTTTTTGTAGATCATTTTCCAACTATTCATTTATTAGTAAATCGAGTGGATAATAAGAGGGAAGGCAGAGAAGTGTTTTTGAAAATACAACAGGTTACACAAAGATTCTTAGATATTTCAATCTGTGAGTTAGGTTTTGTTCCCTATGATTATAAGCTTATTGAAGCAGTAAAACGACAACAACCATTGTGTATGATTTATCCAAAAAGCGCAGCAGCTCAATCTTTTTCCACCATTGCAAAAAATTTATTAATGATACCTCATGAAGAAGTACAACGGAAAGGGTTAGGAGATTTTATGAAAAAAATAATCCATTTACTAGGTGGAGTTATATAGGAGGGTATTATGTTAGATGTAAATATAGGAGATAAAATTAACATCTATTCTCTTGAATCCTCTCAAGAAATTCAACAGCAATTTTATGTAAGTCAAGTAGATCAAATTATAGACGATGATCATATTCGAATTTTAGCACCAATTCAAAAAGGAGTCATTGTACCTTTACGTCTTTATCAACAGTATCAATTTATATTTTATGCCAATAGTAGTTTGATTGGTTGTAAAGGGATGGTTATTAAACGGAGTAAAAAAAATAACTTACATTTTATGGTTATGCGTTTAATAAAACCGTTTTATAAAGTACAACGTAGAGCTTTTTATAGGTTAGAATGCGTTCTACCTTTTACATATATATGGGGATCTCAACAAGTTTCAGGAATTATTAAAGATATCAGCGGAGGCGGTATTCGTTTTATTAGTGATCAAAAAATAGATTGTGGAGATCAGATTACTTGTTTTATTACACTACCTACTGATGAAATTTTTGTTATAAAAAGCAAAGTTTTATCAAAAGAAAAAATAGATGTTAATCAGTTTTCTTATGAATATAGAGTAAAGTTTATTGATGTAGATATTAAAGATCAAGATAAAATTATTCAATATATTTTTGAAGAACAAAGAAAACGGAGGAGTCAGGAAAAAGGATTGTGATAAAGGTGTTCAATACAACAAAAGTGCTGATTATTGACGATTCAGCTTTTATGAGAAAAATAATTGGAGACTTGATCCAAAAGGATCCTCGATGTAAAGTCATTGGAACAGCACGAAATGGAAAAGAAGGTCTTGAGAAAATTATAACACTTCAACCAGATGTAGTATTGTTAGATATTGAAATGCCCATTATGAATGGATTAGAATTATTAGAAATTGTTATGAAAACCAATCCTGTCCCTATTATTATTATTAGTACATTAGCTATTGATGGCGCTAAAACGACAATTCGAGCTTTAGAATTGGGAGCTATAGATTTTATTACTAAGCCAAGTAATATTTTTCATATGGATCAAACAATGGTAAAAGAAAAAATAATTCAAAAAATTTTAATGGCATCTTCTGTAAAAACTACATGTTTAAAAA
>JAAYSE010000170.1 GCA_012524135.1 Candidatus Epulonipiscium sp.
GCTGCGGCACAAGCTGCTGTAAAAGATAATAAATAAAAAATAAATAGAGAAGATCTTCTTAAAAAGACCCTGAAAGGGGTCTTTTTTGTGTATAAAAAATAATAGATTAACTCATTCTAAGAAAGAAGAAAAATTGTAGAAAGGAGTAAAAACATGAAAAAACTCAAAATGGCTGTTATAGGAACAGGAATGGCTTGGGATCGTCTTCATTTCCCTGCATTACAAGAGCTTCAGGAACAATATGAAGTTGTAGCGTTAGCGAATCCCACTCAAGAAAAACTAACAGAAGCAGGTCAAAAGTTAGCATTAGATACCAAACATTTATATAATGATTATCATGAGATGTTAAAAAAAGAAAAAATAGATGTCGTAAATATTGCAGTTCCTATTTCTATGAATTATAAAGTTTCTTTGGATGTAGCTAAAGCGGGGAAAAATTTAATTTGTGAAAAACCATTAGCAGCTACATTAGAAGAAGCGGCGAAATTTATTGAAATTCCTCAAAAATATGGAGTTCAAGTAATGATTGCTGAAAACTATCGATATAATGAAGAAATTAATATGATAAAACAGTTGGTAGAAGAAAATAAAATAGGGAATGTGCTTTATTTTATTCAGCATAAGACGGTTAATTTTCCAGAGGAAATGAAAAAAGATACGTTTGCAGCGAAGGAATGGAGGCAATATCCAGATTTTCCGGGCGGTATTTTTTTAGATGCAGCTGTTCATGATATGGCAGCGATTCGTTATATATTTGGGGGAATAGATAAGATTTCAGCTTTTGGACAACCTCAAGAAGATCAGTTTTCTCCATATACATCCATTCATTCTCAATTTCTTTTTAGAAATGGAATTATTGGACATTTTATTCATTGGATGAAAGGACAAGAATCACAAAAACCAGCTATAGGATTACGAATTTTTGGAACGGAAGGTATGATTTATTTAGAGGATAAAAATTGTGGATGTATTAATGTATTTTATAATAATGGGCAACATGAGTTAATTTCTTTTACACCTGAAAGAGGTTATTATAATGAATTTTTAAATTATTATAATGCCATAGTAGGTAAGGAAAAAATTCAAGTTCCACCTATGGTAGGTTTTGGAGATACAAAAACTATTTTTGATATCCTTAAATCGATTAAAAGCCAACAAATTATACAGGTGGAATCATTAGATACTTATTTGACTCAAGAGAGTTTAGAAAGTAAAAAGAATAGAAGCAAAAAACCATCTTCTAAATAAGATGGTTTTTTGCTTGAAATGTAAAAGATCTCTTTTACAGAAGTTCAAATAAAGGATTTTGATAAAAGATGTAGTATATAATATATATATCTTCCATTTAAAGATTCCTTTTTAGTTTCTAGATGTACTACTTATCTTTTTTATATTGTCATAATAATACGGTTTTTATATTATAAGTTATATAAATTGACACAATGAGTATCTAAAATTTTTATTCTTTCTTTAGTAGTAAAAGATAGTATTAAAATGAAAGATAAAAATTTTTATATACAATAGACAAAAATAATTTTTAAAAGAGGATTTTCTAAGAAAATGTCGAATAACTACATGTATAGAGGATATAAAGTAAAAATGAGGAGAGGATTATGTATTATCCGGAGGAGTTAATTGAAGAAATTCGTTTTCAAAATGCAATTGAAGATGTAATTGGGGAATATGTACAATTAAAAAAACGTGGAAATTCTTATTTTGGTTTATGTCCATTTCACAATGAGAAAACACCTTCTTTTTCTGTCAGTCCAGATAAACAGATGTATTATTGTTTTGGATGTGGAGCAGGGGGTAATGTATATACTTTCATTATGCAAATGGAAAATTATGGTTTTATAGAAGCGGTAAAGTATTTAGCCGATCGAGCTAATATTACTTTACCAGAACCTGAAATGAGTGAACAAGAAAAAAGAAAAACACGTATAAGAGAGCAATTATTGGAAATTCATATTCATGCTGCAAGATATTTTTATTCAAATCTTCATGCTAAAAGGGGAAAGAAAGCTTTAGAATACCTAGAAAATAGGAAAGTGGATAAAAAATATCAAAAGGTTTTTGGGCTTGGATATGCTACTATTAGTCGTAATGACTTATACCATTATTTAATGAGTAAAGGATATCAGGAGGAAGTTCTTTCTCAAAGTGGATTAGTGATTCCAGAAAAAAGATCAAGAGGGTATTTTGATCGATTTTTTAATCGCCTTATGTTCCCTATCTTTGATGTTCATAATCGTATTATCGGTTTTGGAGGACGGGTATTAGGTGATGGACAGCCTAAATACTTAAACTCTCCTGAAACATTACTATTTGATAAAAGTAAACATTTATATGGTTTAAATATAGCAAGGACGGCAAGAAAAGATCAAATTCTTATTGTAGAAGGATATATGGATGTGATTGCTTTACAACAAGCAGGATTTTCTAATGTAGTTGCTTCTTTAGGAACTGCTTTTACTCCTTATCATGCTCAACTATTACGAAGATATGTACGAGAAGTAGTTTTGATTTATGATAGTGATGAGGCAGGTATTCGAGCTGCATTGCGTGCTATTCCTATTTTAGAGAACGATGGTATTAGTACTAAGGTTTTAAAGATTCCAGGACAACAAGATCCTGATGATTATATTAAACAATATGGATCGGAAGCATTTAAAGAACTTATTGAGCGACGTACTTATACTAGTATGGAGTTTGAAATTGAGTTAATGATAAAAAAATATAATTTAAATAATCCGGATGAAAAAATAGGTTTTATAAAAGAAGCAGGAAAACGTTTATTACAAATTAAAAGTAATGTAGCTCAAGAAATTTATACTCAAGAAGTGGCTAAAATAGGAGGTATTCCTGTTGAGACTTTAAAAAAAGAAATGGTTCGTTATCAGCAAATACAACCTATTCATCAAAATACTATAGTAAAATCTAAAAAAGAACCACTTGAAAAAGATATAGGTTTGCATAAAGCGCAACGTGGTTTATTATATATTCTTTGTACGGAACCAAAACTATATAAACTTTTACAAAAATACATTCAACCTCAAGATTTTACAGATGTGACATATCAACAGGTTGCACAATATATCTATACTGTTTATAACCATAATAAAAAAATAGACGAGGCAGGAATTGTGGCACGGTTTTCTACTTTAGCAGAACAACAAAAAGTATCTGCTATTTTCACAGGGAAAATTCATTTTCAATCTAAAGAGCAAAAACAAAAAATTATTTATGATCAAATAAAATTAATAAAACAAGCCTCTATTGAATATCGCAGTCGTACAACGACAGATCTTAAGGAGTTACAAAAACTTATAGAAGAAAAACGTCAATTAGACCACATGAATATTTCATTGTTGGATGGTTAGACTAGTAAACACATAAGAAAGGAAGGGTTTTTGTGAAATCAGGAGATGAAAGCAAATTTTTGGAACGCTTACGGGAATTAGTCCAAATAGGAAGGCAAAAAAAAGGCGTTTTAGAATATAAAGAAATTATGGATCATTTTGCTAATATAGAAATGGATCCTGATGAGATTGAAAAAATTTATGAGTACTTAGAAAGTCAAGATATAGATGTTTTGGGTATTGTAGAGGAAGAGGATGAAGAAGAGGAAGAAGATCGAGAATTAGATTTAAGTATACCGGAGGGGGTTAATATTGACGATCCAGTTCGTATGTATTTAAAAGAAATAGGAAAAGTAGATTTGTTAACGGCAGAGGAAGAAGTGGAATTAGCTAAAAGGATGGAAGCTGGGGATCCAATAGCTAAAAAACAATTAGCAGAAGCTAATTTACGTTTGGTTGTTAGTATAGCAAAACGATATGTAGGAAGAGGAATGTTATTTTTAGATTTGATTCAAGAAGGTAATCTAGGACTTATTAAAGCAGTAGAAAAATTTGACTATCGAAAAGGTTACAAATTTAGCACCTATGCGACGTGGTGGATTCGTCAAGCGATTACACGAGCTATTGCCGATCAAGCAAGGACGATAAGAATTCCTGTTCATATGGTAGAAACCATTAATAAATTGATTCGAGTATCTAGACAGTTATTACAAGAATTAGGACGAGAACCTACACCTGAAGAAATTGGTGCAGAACTAGATATGCCTGTAGCGAGAGTAAGAGAAATTTTAAAAATTGCACAAGAACCTGTTTCCTTAGAAACACCTATTGGAGAAGAAGAAGATAGCCATTTAGGAGACTTTATTCCTGATGATGATGTACCTGCACCTTCCGAAGCAGCAGCCTTTACTTTATTAAAGGAACAATTAGTAGAAGTACTCGATACATTGACAGATCGAGAACAAAAGGTACTGCGTCTTCGTTTTGGTTTAGATGATGGAAGAGCAAGAACATTAGAAGAAGTAGGAAAAGAGTTTAGTGTGACGAGAGAAAGAATTCGTCAAATTGAAGCTAAAGCTCTTCGTAAATTACGTCATCCAAGTCGAAGTAAAAAATTAAAAGATTATTTAGAATAGAAGTTGAATTTTCAACTTCTATTTTTATCATAGACAAGAAGAGGGAAAATAGATGGAATTATCCAAACGTTTACAATGTATTGCGAATCAAGTGACTAGAGGATCTTCCGTTGCTGATATTGGAACGGATCATGGTTATATACCTATTTATTTATATCAGCAAAATCGAATTATAAAAGGAATAGCGATGGATATAGGTAAGGGACCTTTAGAAAAAGCAAAAATGAATATTCATTATTATAAGGCATCATCAGTTATTGAGACAAGACAATCAGATGGATTAGAAAAATTACAGCCAGGAGAAGTAGATACCATTATCATAGCTGGTATGGGAGGATTATTAATACAAAATATTTTGGCAAGAAAAATTTTTTTACTGAGAACATTGAAACGACTTATTTTACAACCACAAAAAAATCAAGATATAGTACGATATTTTTTACATAAAAATGGATTTCAAATTAGTAATGAACATATAGTAAAAGAGGAAGGACATTTTTATACGATTATTACTGCTGTACCTGGAGAAGAAAAATATAAAAGAAAAGCAGATTATTTATTTGGGAAAAAATTAATAGAAGAAAAAAATGCTCTTTTAAAGGAGTATATCA
>JAAYSE010000171.1 GCA_012524135.1 Candidatus Epulonipiscium sp.
TATCTTCTGGCTCATTTTTTACAATATTATTATCATCCTTAATCATATATAAATAACCTAAAGTAGCTCCACCGGCAACAAGTAAAAAAGTAAAAACAATAAAAAATACAATTCCAAAGAATTTTAATCCTAAGGATTTTTTTCTTTGTTTTGGTTGTTTTGATTTACGTGAAGACATTTTCCACACTCCTATTAACTTATATACTTATCTTATTATTACCCATAGATATTACATTATCATACCATAATTTGATTACAAACCTATAACAAATCGATGACAATTTCATTTGCAATCTTTAATATCTTGGATATAATGAATATTGTACACGAAAAAAGCAAAATAGAAAACCTATGATCTATTTTTTGATATTTTAAAAATTATTCAAATAATATATACGTATTATATGGAAAGGGGTATGCTGATGTCATTAAAAATAGGATCCCATGTATCGATTGGAAAAGGATTATTAGGTGCCGCAGAAGAAGCCGTTTCTTATGGTGCTAATACCTTTATGATTTATACAGGAGCTCCTCAAAATACAAGAAGAACTCCATTAGAACAATTGAAAATTGAAGAAGGACAAAAATTTATGGTGGAACACAATATCGATGATATTGTAATACATGCTCCTTATATTATTAATCTAGCCTCCTATAAACCTCATATTTATGAACTTGCTCTTTCTTTCCTAACGACTGAAATTCAACGTACTCAAGCCTTAGGATCTTCTTATATTGTTCTTCATCCCGGCTCTTACACAGATAAAGATGTGGATTATGGAATAAATCGTATTGCTGATGGTCTTAATCAAATTTTACATCCAGATATGAATCTTTTTGTTTGTCTAGAAACAATGGCAGGAAAAGGTACAGAAATCGGACGTAATTTTGAAGAATTGGCTCAAATTATTGAAAAAGTAGAACGAAACGAAAAAATTGGTATTTGCTTTGATACTTGTCACACCCATGACAGTGGATACGATATTATTAATAATTTTGATGGAGTTCTTGACGAATTTGATAAAATTATTGGATTGGACCGCCTAAAAGTCTTTCATATTAACGGCTCCTTAAATCCACGTGGATCGCAAAAAGATCGTCATGCCAATATCAACGCAACGGAAGAAAATCCAAGAGGGAAAGATTATATTGGTTTTGATGCCATTTATCATATTGTTCATCACCCCATAGCACAAGGAAAACCTCTAATCTTGGAAACCCCTTGGTTAAACAATACTACAAATTTATATAAGGAAGAAATTTCTATGCTTCGAGGAGGAAAAATTTCAAATGAACTTTAAAGATAAAATCGTCATTGTCACGGGTTCTTCCCGTGGCATTGGCCGAGAAATTGCCTATCAATTTGCTAAAAAAGGAGCTCTAGTCATTCTCCATGGATTTAAATCTGTAGAATCTCTAAACCTTTTAGAAAGACAAATTAAAAAAGAAGGTGGCAAGTGTCAATCTTTTATCGCCGACTTATCCCAGTATAATGAAGTGGAAAAAATGTTTGAAAAAATCTTACAACAACATAAAAAGGTGGATATATTAATCAACAATGCTGGTATTTCTCAAGTAGGGTTATTCACCGATACCACTTATGAACAGTGGACAGCGATAGTACAGACCAATCTAACTTCTGTCTATAGTTGTTGTCATCGTATATTACCATCTATGATTCATTATCACTCAGGTACGATTATTAATATTTCTTCTATTTGGGGTGTTCATGGTGCTTCTTGTGAAGTGGCCTACTCTGCTACTAAAGGTGGAATCAATGCATTTACAAAAGCTTTAGCTAAAGAAGTAGGACCGTCCCAAATTCGAGTAAATGCTATTGCCTGTGGAGTTATTGATACAGATATGAATCGTTGGTTATCTTCTGATGAAAAAGAAGAATTAGTAGAATCTATCCCGTTGATGCGCTTTGGTCAACCAAAAGAAGTGGCTGATCTTTGCCTGTATCTAGCCTCTTCTTCTTCTAGTTATCTAACAGGCCAAGTAATCGTATTAGATGGTGGAATGTGTTAATATTTTTTCATTATTTTCATTTGTTTTTCCATCAACTTCATTAACCTTTTCATCATCTTCATTTGGCTTTTTAACATTTTTCTCATTGTTTTTATTTGCATTTTCATTATTTTAATTTTCATCTTTATCCTCCTTCTCTACCATTCATAGTTTGAATATATTTTAAAAAGAATACATTACTTTTTTATAGATATCTTGTAAAATAGGGGCATCTATCTTTCTTTGTAATCTAGGAATGTGAATCTCTAGTTTTTCTTTCACTTTTGTTGGCTTTTCACTAAGAACTAAGATCTCATCTCCTAGTAACAATGCTTCTTCTATCTGATGAGTCACAAAAACAATAGTATTTTTTGTTTCTTCCCATAATAAATGAGTCTGATTGAATAAGATATTCCTTGTTTTAATATCTAAAGCCTGAAAAGGCTCATCCATTAATAATAACTGATGTTCATAAACAAAAGCTCTTACTAAGGCTACTCTTTGTTTCATACCTCCACTTAATTGATACGGATAATAATGCTCATATCCTTGTAAACCTGTCTTTTGTAAATAAAAAGAAATCTTCTCCTCTAAGTAATGTGTAGAAGCCGGAAGAACAAAATCAATATTTTCTCGTACTGTCTTCCAAGGTAACAAACGAGGTTCTTGAAAAATATAACTGGATTGAATAGACTCTTTTTTTAAAATCTGTCCTTCATCAATAGGAAGTAAACCTGCTACTATCTGTAAAATAGTCGTTTTCCCACAACCAGAAGGTCCTAAGATACAAAGGATCTTTCCCTTAGGTATTTTAAAGGATAAATGATCCAACACTTTTAATTGATCAAAAGATTTACTCACTTGACATAACTCAATCATAACTCATCTCCCCAGTATCTTATAGTCTTTTTTCCTATATATTGCATCATTTGCTCTCCTACATACCCTAATATCATTAACACTCCTGTCCAAGCGAATACTTCTGCTGTCGATAAATTAACACGTGCTAAGGCCATACGTCCTCCTACACCATCTCGTCCACTAAGTAGTTCTGCCATCGCTACTGCCTTCCAAGTCATCCCTATTCCTGCTTTACCTCCAGCCCATATAAAAGGAAAAAGTTGTGGAAGGTATAGTGAAAACAACTGTTTCTTCTTTGAAACCTGAAATAAAGTAGCCATTTCCTGTAAGGAAGGATCTAACTCTCCCATACCTTGATAAACATTGATTGTCATTAATGGAAATATGGCAATAAAAGTAATAAAAATTGTCATATTACTAGGAAGACGAAACCAAATCAAAGCTAATGCTAACCAAGATACCGTTGGAGTAGTTTGTAATGTAATCATCAAAGGGCGAAAAAAGTTCTCTACTTCTGATAATTCTCCCATAAAAAAACCTAATAAAATACCTAAAACCACTGCTAAAACTAAACCGATGAATCCACGATATAGAGTAATCCCTATGGATTGCCAAAAAATCTTTTGTGAAAGAAACGTAAACATCACTTGTAATACTTCAAATGGTGAAGGCAAAATCATAGGGTGATAACGATAAGCGATCCATCTAGATAAAATACTCCAAATCATAAAAAATAAAAAAAGGGAAATCCAAAAGAATTTCCCCCGACTCTTTTCTTTACTCTTTGTAGTAAAATCCTTCATCGGGAATACTACCTCCTATCATCTTTGGAGATGTTTCCATCAATGCTTCCAAATAAGAGTTTACATCCTCTTTGGCATCCGATCCTACGATCGATTCTAAATGAATCCGAGTCATCGCTTCTTCAAAAATAGCTTGTGGAATACCCATTTCACGTTCTACTACTTCTGATACAATACTTGGTTCTGCCATCACTTTTTCTACTGCTTCTGCATAAGACTTTTGAAATTCTACCGCCCATTTAGGATATTGCTTTGCAAATTCATTTTGAATTACCATACCTGTTTGAGGTAATGCGCTATTGTCTCCATTAATTTTTTTCCATTCTTCTGCAAAATCAAAAACAACTTCCATTTGTTCTGCTTTTTTTAACGCTTTGGTTAACATCGGTTCAGGTAATATCGCTACCTCTCCTTGACCTGCAATGATCTTTTGTACAATTTCTGGTGAAGAACTGTATTGCAAAGTTACATCATCTTCCTCTATTCCGTTATTTTGTAATAAATATCGAGTTAATACATCAGGACTCGCTCCTTGAGCTCCTACATAAATTTCTTTTCCTTTCAAATCCTCCCAAGAGTTGACTAAATTATCTTTCGCTACCATGTATAAAATTCCCCAAGTATTCACGTTAAATAAAGAAATATCCATATCTTTATTATGTAGAATAGATGCTACATTAACCGGTATAATAGAAAAATCTGCTACCTTTTTTGCAATATTAACATTCGCTTCTTCCATATTTTGATAGAGAATGACTTCTACTTCATCTCCTAAAAGATTGTTTTCTTTCATATATAAAATAGGTGCTGTAGGAGGGCCCATGGGAACTTGTATCGTTACCTTCTCTACCTTTTCTTTAGAAGTAGCAGCACACCCCATCAACAACATACTTAGTATAATAAATACAATACTATTTTTATACCTTTTCATCTTATTGTTCTCCCCTCTTATTGTACGCATAATAAAAAATTAAACTCTTTTAAAAATAAAGAATCTTTTATTTTATCTATAATACCACTTTTATTACTAATATACAATAAAAAACCACCAAGGAATAA
>JAAYSE010000172.1 GCA_012524135.1 Candidatus Epulonipiscium sp.
GCAATTTATAGGTTTCTTTTTTATATATTCATCAAACAATGTATCAATGTTTTTTAATTGCAATATAAACTCCAGATTTAACATTATTATTTCTTGGTATGATTTAACATTTCTTCGGTATATTATACTTACAGTATTAGGAGTTTATATATTAGCTTTTGTATTTGCTTTAATATCTATGGTTGTCTCTAGCATAGGACAAAACTATATAACTTTAATAGGCATTCAATTGCCAATAGCATTATTTACTTTTAAAGTATTATTAAACTATTTATTGCTGCATTATATTACTAGGATTAGTTATCCAAAGTATTTTTGGGCTATATCTTATATAAGTTTAATTTTAATTGGAATAATATCTATGCTAATAAGGTGGAGGAAGGAAAAAATAGCGGATATTGTAGATTAAAATGATTCTCAAGTTTACTTTGGAAAGTAAGTTTTTTATCATGTATATGGATTTTAGGTGTCCATAGGTTGGATATTTATAGTATATTTTTAAATAGTATAAAGGAAAGAATAAGAGGTATCCATCCGTTGATGGATACCTCTTAAATATAAAAAATAATATATAAAATGAAGAGTGATAGAGATTCAAGTTCAAATGTTAATTTTTATAAGTATCTATAGTCGTTTGAACTGTTATTTTTGTCATAACATTGCTTTTTTATTAAAATTTATTAAAAAGTTTAAATAAGATTTTATTTTCCGTAATATGCTTTTCTATAAATTTCAGCATATTCTTTTACTAAAGGTAATCTAGGATTTGCTGTAGTACATTGATCTTCAAAAGCTTTTTCAGCTAAATAATCAATTTTAGATAAGAAAGCTTTTTCTTCAATACCATATTCACGAAGAGTAAGTGGCATATTTAGATCCGTCATTAATTTACGAACAGCATTTGCTAATGATTTTACTCCTTCTTCTGGTGTAGAGCAAGGAAGTCCTAAGTGTTTAGCAATTTGAGCATATTTTTCTGGAGCAATATAATGTTCATATTTAGGGAAAGACATAAATTTTGTTGGTGTAGATTCGCCATTGTATTCAATTACATAGGGTAGAAGGACTGCATTGGCAGCTCCATGAGGAATATTAAATTCTCCTCCTAACTTATGAGCCATTGAGTGATTTGCACCTAAGAATGCATTTGTAAAGGCCATACCACCCATACAAGAAGCATTATGCATTTTTTCTCTTGCTACAGCATCATTTCCATTTTTGTATGCACGAGGCAAATATTCAAAGACTAATTCAATGGCTTTCATTGCTAATGCATCAGTATAGTCGGATGCTAGTACAGATACATAGGCTTCAATGGCATGAGTTAATACGTCAATTCCTGTATTAGCAGTTACTTTAGGAGGTACAGTCATAACAAAATCAGGATCAATAATAGCTACGTCTGGTGTTAGTTCATAATCTGCTAAAGGATATTTGATATTTTTTTCTTTATCAGTGATAACAGCAAAAGAAGTCACTTCAGAACCAGTTCCAGATGTAGTAGGAATAGCTACCATTTTTGCTTTTTGACCCATTTTAGGGAATTTATATACTCGTTTTCGGATATCCATAAATTTAAGTGCCATGCTAGAGAAATCAGCATCAGGATGTTCATAGAATAACCACATTCCTTTAGCGGCATCCATAGCAGAACCGCCACCTAAAGCAATGATAACATCAGGTTGAAAATCTCTCATTGCTTCAGCACCTCTTTGTACTGTTTCTAAAGAAGGATCTGGTTCTACATCACTAAATACTTTACTATGAACATAATCTAAACGATTACGTAAATGGTATAATACTTTTTCTAAATAACCTATTTCTACCATTAGGGGGTCTGTTACGATAAAGGCACGAGTAATATCAGGCATTTTACTTAAATATTGAATAGAACCTGGCTCAAAATAGATTTTTTCAGGAATTTTAAACCATTGCATATTCACTCTTCTTTTCGCCACCCTTTTTTTATTAATTAGATTTACAGCAGTTACGTTAGATGTTGTAGAATTTCGACCATAGGATCCACAACCAAGAGTTAAAGAAGGCATATTGGTATTATAAATGTCTCCGATAGCTCCATGAGTAGAAGGTGAGTTAATAATAACACGACCTGTTTTGAGTCGACTAGAGAATTTATTAATAACTTCTTTATCTTGAGAGTGAACAACGGAAGAGTGACCTAAGCCACCAAGCTCTACCATTTTTTCGCAAAGATGAATACCTTCATCTACATCTTTAGCTTTTAATACAGCTAAAACAGGAGAAAGTTTTTCTTTAGATAATGGATATTCGTGTCCTACATCTTTAATTTCACAGCAAAGAACTTTTGTATCCTCTGGAATAGTAATACCTGCTAAAGCAGCAATTTTATATGGATACATTCCCACAATTGGAGGATTTACAGCTCCTGTTTCAGGATTCATAATGACAGGTTCTAATTTTTTAACTTCTTCTGGTGTAGCAAAATAACATTTATGAGCTTTCATATAAGCTACTGCTTTATCATAAATAGGCGCCTCAATAATAGCAGCTTGTTCAGAAGCACAAATCATACCATTATCAAAGGATTTAGATAAAATTAAATCGGTAATAGAGCGTTTAAGGTTAGCAGTTTTTTCTATAAAGCAAGGAACGTTTCCAGGTCCTACACCTAATGCAGGTTTTCCTGTAGAATAAGCAGATCGTACCATGCCAGATCCACCAGTAGCTAATACAAGAGCAATACCAGGGTGATTCATTAATGTTTGAGTAGCTTCAAGGGAAGGGGTTTCAATCCATTGGATACAATCTTTAGGTGCACCTGCTGCTACTGCTGCATCACGCACAATTCTTGCTGCTTCAACAGAAGATTTTTGAGCACCAGGATGGAATGCAAAAATAATAGGGTTTCTAGTTTTGGCAGAAATAATAGATTTAAATAAAGTAGTAGATGTAGGATTGGTCACAGGGGTTACACCAGCAATAACACCTACAGGTTCAGCTACTTCCATATAGTCTTCTTGATCATTTTTATCAATAATACCTACTGTTTTTTCATACTTAATACTATGATAAATATATTCAGTTGCAAAAATATTTTTGGTAATCTTATCTTCAAAGATTCCACGACCTGTTTCTTGAACAGCTAATTTAGCTAAATACATATGCTTGTCTAAACCAGCAAGAGCCATTTCTTTTGTAATATGATCTACTTGTTCTTGATTTAAAGACATATATTCTTCCAAGGCTTTTTGACCTTTGGCAACCAAGTCATCAATCATTTTTTGAACATCTATAGTTTTGGCTTGGTTTTCTTTTTTCTTTTCCATGATAGAGCATCCTCCTTTAATTGAGATCTATACTTTCATTTATAAAAAGCAAATCTTTTGTTAACATAATCGTAACCATTTTACCAGTTGTTAAAAAAATAACAATCAAGAGTAAAGAAAATAATGTCAATGACTAGGTCAATACCCATATGTTAATTTTTTAACTAGTAAGATCATATCATAAGGTAAAAAAAATGTCAATAAATAGGTACTTGAAAATTAAACAGTTTCTATAAAAAAAATAAAATAAATTAGCAATATATACAAAATAAAAGAGAAATAAAAAAATAAATAACTAAAAAATAGAGTTTATTTTGTGTATTTAGAAAAA
>JAAYSE010000173.1 GCA_012524135.1 Candidatus Epulonipiscium sp.
AAAGCTTTTTTAAGTACCGACCTAGGACAAGCAATATTCATTCTTTGAAAACCACTACCCTCTGTACCAAAAGTATGTCCCGGTGATAACCACAACTTCGCCTTTTCTTGTATAATGGTATCTAGTTCTGTATTTGATAATCCTAAATTTCTAAAATCAATCCATAATAAGTACAATCCTTCTGGTTCTACTAATTTTACCATAGGAAGCCTTTCACTTAAAAAACTTCTTACATAAGCAATATTATCTTCTAAATAGGATAAAAGTTCTTCTAGCCATCTTTCCCCTTTTGTATAAGCAGAAATACAAGCTTCCAATCCAAAAGTATTAGCATGTCCTTGACCTAAAGCTTGTATATCTTTTTGTATCTTTTCTTTATATTCTGGATGAGCCATGATGATATTAGATATTTGTAAACCTGCTAAATTAAACGTTTTACTTGGTGAAGTACAAGTAATTGTCATCTTCTTATACTCTTCTTTTAAGCTTGCAAATACATGATGTTGATATCCCTTATATATAAAATCATTATGAATTTCATCCGAAATTACAACAACCCCATGTTGTAAACAAATATCTCCTAAACGAATCAACTCTTCTTTCGTCCAAACTCTTCCTACTGGATTATGAGGATTACAAAGAATAAAAATCTTTACATCATTTTCTATCACTTTTTTCTCAAAATCTTTAAAATCAATTTCATAATGCCCTTCCTTATATTGTAGTGGATTAGTTACAAGCTTTCTTTTGTTTTTTAAAATCATATCTGAAAAAGGATGATAGACAGGAGGTTGAATTAATATAGAATCTCCTTCTTTTGTTAAACTCCGAATAGCAGAAGAAATAGCTGATACTACTCCTGGAGTGACTACCACCCATTCTTTTTTAATTTCCCAATTATGTCGATACTGCATCCAGTGAACTACCGCTGTATAATAAGGATCTAAAATTTCTGTATACCCATAAATTCCATGTTTGGCTCGCTCTACTAAATCTTCAATAATCTCTGGTGCCGTTTTAAAATCCATATCTGCTACCCATAAAGGGATTACATTTTTTAATTGATTTTGTTGTTGATAACTGTCATACTTTATAGAATACGTATTTTTTCGCTCAATAATTGTATCAAAATCATATATTTTCATAATATCATCCTTTTCTTTTGGTGAAAATCATTCAATTATAATAATTATTATAGATATATATTTGTAAATTAGCAAGTATTCTATATAAGCTAATACTTTATTCTATCTTTTCTTCTTATAGAAAATCCGATACAAAGTATAATAATTTTCAACATAAAAGAAAATAAGAAATTTTACATTATAAAAAATAACGGTAATTCTTATATTCTTAAAATCACTTATTTACAAGCACAAAAAGAGATGATTCTATAATGAATCATCTCTTTTCAAATCATATCTATCTAAACGATTAAAAACAAAAATTTATCTTAAATGTTAATCGTATTTAACTTTTCGTTACTTGCTTTAACCATATTTTCCGTAATAACAGATGTATCCGTTAATAAATCTGCTAACTGTTGATTTCTTTCTGTAAAAATAAGAATGAGATATAAAATCGGTATTTTATATAAAATAAAACGCCCAAATCCTTCTCGAATAATAACAGTAGTCCATGATAATTTTTCTTCTGTAAAGGAAACCACTCGTAATCCAAAGATCATCTTCCCTATGGTTTGTCCATTGGTCCATTTAGTCATTAAAATAAAATATAATAAAAATAATATTATTTGTGTTAATGAATAAATAGAAAATATAGAATCTACCTTAGGAATCTTAAATATAGCAAATATAGGATTAATAATAATTCCTTCTATACTTTTCACCATAATAAAATCAACAATATAAGCAAAAAAGCGCATCCAAAAACCGGCAAAAAAGTAGCTTGGATATTGATTACATGGATGAGAATTTAAATCTTTATTCATCATATTAATGACCTCCATATAAATACATTAATCGAGGAGCATTATCCATCCCGTATGAATTGAATATATGAGTAAGTTGAGATACTATGGTATGATCTACAGATTTAGATTGAAATAATGTTGATAGAAACATATTGGATGATGGTTCATATTCAAACACTTGACAATCTTCAAGTTCATGATCTTCTTGAATTCTTTCTATGACATCTTCTAAATAGCCAAATTCGTCAATTAAACCAATTTCTTTTGCTTGTGCTCCATCATAAATACGTCCATCGGCAATTTTTCTAACTTTTGCCTCATCCATACCCCTACCTTCAGAAACAACTTGAACAAATCGGTCATAAGAAGAATCAATCATATCTTGTAAAATTTGTTTTTCTTCTTCGGTCATTTCACGAGATTGGGAACCCATGTCCTTGTGTTTTCCACTTTTTATAGTCGTATCAGAAATTCCTAGTTTTTCATAAAGATCTGCCATATTGATCGAAGACATAATAACGCCAATAGAACCTGTTGTTGTCTCGGCAGATGCAAATATTTTATCTGTAGGAGCTGATATATAATATCCTCCACTAGCTGCTACGTTTTGCATTACTGAATAAATTGGTATCTGTCTTTTTTCTTTTATTTCTAATATTTTATGTCTAATTTGTGCACTTTCATATACACCACCACCTGGAGAATTTACTGCTAATACTACCCCTTGAATCGTAGAATCATTGAGTATAGCCTCTAATTCTTCCATAAATACATCATGATTATATCCACCACCCATAAAAACATTAGTATCTCCTGAACTAATAACCCCATCTACTTTTAATACTACAATTCGATTGGTTATATCTCCTTCTGTAATCACTTTTTCTGCAAGAGAATCTTCCGTAAAAAGCGAAGTCCAATCCTTGAATTTTATCTTGGATTCTGAATCTACCTTTGTTTTAAAGAAGTGCGTAATAGTACTTGATAAAATAGACATAAAAACAATTCCAATAGCTAATCCTACTGCGATCCATCTTTTTGTATTCATTATCGTCCTCCCATTCATTTATATAATAATATCAATAAAATATTACACCAGCAAAAAGATTTTGTCAATCTATTTGTTTTAAAACTACTTACTCGAATAGAATTAAGTAGCTTACACTTCTCAATATACTACATTATATTTTCTAAAACTCTTCCCATAACAATAAAATGAATTTTTCTTTATACTGTTTATACTGCCTCCAAGAAATTGTTTTGAGCCTTATATAATTGATAATATTTTCCTTTCTTTGCTAATAATTCTTCATGAGTCCCTTTTTCTGAAATCCCCTTATTATCAATCACCATTATACAAGTAGCATTTTTAATAGTAGATAAACGGTGAGCAATAACAAAAGAAGTACGACCTTGTAATAAACTTTCTAGTCCTTGTTGTACTAATTGTTCGGTTTGTGTATCAATACTAGAAGTTGCTTCATCTAATATTAATATTTTAGGATCTGCTAAAAGAGCTCTAGCAAAAGAGATTAATTGTCGTTGTCCTACAGAAAGTCGTGTTCCTCGTTCATTTACTTCCGTATTGTATCCCTTTTCCATTTCCATAATAAA
>JAAYSE010000024.1 GCA_012524135.1 Candidatus Epulonipiscium sp.
CTTCTGAAAAAGGACGTATTGCTTATATTGTAGGTGCTTTAGGTGATAAATCTTTTAGTGATTCTGGGGAAGAAGGAATGAAAATACTTCGTAAAGAAGGTTGGGATTGTAAAACAGTAGAAGCAGGAGATGAAACAAAAGCAGACAAATGGGAAGATACGATACTTGATACAATGGATGAAGGGTATGAATATATCGTAGCATCATCAACTTTTAGGGATGTTTTATTAAAGTTAGCAAAGGAATATCCAGATCATAAGTTTGTTTTATTTGATGATTTGATGGAAGAATCGGAAATACCTGAAAATGTTGCAATTATTTTCTATGCACAAAATGAAGGTTCTTATATGGTAGGTCAACTTGCAGCAGGTATGTCAAAATCCAAAGTGGTTGCTGTTAACGTTGGTATGGATAATCCTGTTATTGCTGACTTTGTTACAGGATTTGTAGAAGGGGTTAAAAATTATGATCCAAACTGTAAAGTAGTGAAAGCAACGGTAGGTTCATGGACCGATCCAGCAAAAATGAAAGAACTTTGTTTAACACAAGCAAGAGATAAAAAAGCAGATGTATTTTATCAAGTAGCAGGTGGTTCTGGTGGAGGGCTTTTTGAGGCGTGTAAAGAAACTGGAACTTGGGCGATTGGTGTGGATTCTGACCAATACCTATATTATAAAGATTCGGAAAACCCTGAACTTGCAGATGTTATTTTAACTTCCATGTTAAAAAATGTGGGCGATTCTTTTGTTTCTTTATTTCATGAAATTGAGGCTGGAAAAGATGTTTGGAAAAAAGTAAATCATCTAGGTTTGGCTGAAAATTCAGTTGGATATGTTGAAAATGACTTTTTTGTAAAAAATGTTCCAGAGGAAGTTAGAACCAAGATGAAAGAAACACAAGATAAGATTATTTCAGGTGAAATAAAAGTTAAATCTTATTATGATTTTGCTAATGAATCAGAATATCAGTCCTTACTAGATTCTGTAACACCCTAATAAGTAGTAAGTAAATCAGGCAGGATTTCTTTGAGAGGTCCTGCTTGTTTGACCAATAGGAGGAAAGACAATGGCACAAGAAGTTTTAAGGATGGATAATATTACTAAAATCTATGACAATGGCTTCGTGGCAAATAAAAATATTACATTTTGGTTAAACAAAGGAGAAATATTAGCACTTGTTGGTGAGAATGGGGCAGGAAAAACTACATTAATGAAAGTTTTATTTGGTCTTGAGTCCCCACAGTCAGGAGATGTTTATATCAATGGTGAACATGTAAAAATAGAAAATACATTAGATGCCATTGATAAAGGAATAGGAATGGTTCATCAACATTTTATGCTTCTTCCATCTCTTACTGTAGCGGAAAATGTTGCCCTAGGTATTGAACCGATGAAGAAGGGTCTATTTGATTTTAATAAAGCGGTAAAAATGACACAGGAAGTTGCTGATAAATATCGTTTCAATATTGATCCTCTTTCTAAAGTAGAGGACTTGTCCGTTGGACAAATGCAAAAAGTGGAGATTATGAAAGTATTAATTCGAGGTGCTAAGATTATTATTATGGATGAGCCCACTGCTGTGCTTACCCCCCAAGAAACAGATGAATTATTTGAACAACTTTTACTTCTTAAAGAAGGCGGTCATTCTATTATTTTTATTTCTCATAAGTTAGAAGAAGTGAAGCGTATTTGTAGTAGAGTTACGGTTCTAAGACATGGATATTGTTTAGGAAGCTACGACTTAGAAAATATGAATGAATCGGATATTTCACGATTAATGGTTGGACGAGATGTAGTATTAAAAATAGATAAAGAAGACCCAAAACCAGAAGAAGTAGTAGTGAAGATTAAAAATTTAGTAAAAATAAATGAAACGGGGAAAAAAGTTATAGATGGCATCTCATTGGATATAAGAAAAGGAGAAGTTGTAGGAATTGCTGGAGTAGAAGGAAATGGGCAAAGTGAATTATCGGATGTACTATGTGGAATGGATACATTCTCTTCTGGAGAAGTAAGGATTAATAATCAAGATATTGTAGGTAAGACCGTTCATGAAATAAGACAGATGGGTCTTGCTTATATACCGGAAGATAGAATGCGTCATGGATGTGCAGCAGATCTATCGATAAAAGACAATATTATTTCGGATCGATTTTTTCTTCCGGAATATTGTAAGGGATTATTTATGAAACATAAGTATATTGATCAGTTGGTGGATCAGTATATTAAGGATTTTGAAATTGCATGTGACGATAAAAATCAACCTGTTCGTATGTTATCCGGTGGTAATATTCAAAAAGTAGTGGTAGCAAGAGAGTTTACTTCCGGTTCTAATTTCATCCTTGCAAATCAACCGACAAGAGGAATAGATGTTGGTGCTGCAGAAATGATTCGTAAGACGATTGTTAAGAAATCTCGTACAGAGGGTACAGCGACCTTACTTATTTCGGCAGATCTAAACGAAGTTTTAGAATGTTCTGATCGCCTTTTGGTTATGAGAAAAGGTAAAATTGTTGCCGCCTTTCCTAAAGCGAATGAGGTATCGGAGGACGAATTAGGTGAATATATGTTAGGAATAAAAACAATGACTGCAAAGGAAATGGAGAATGTATTATGAATAAGACAAGACGAATCGAGACTACGGTTGAACTTGTAAGAATTCTTGTTGCAATTGGCATAGCTTATCTCATTGCTTTAATAATTTTATATGCAATTAGTGATGATCCAGTTTTTATAATTAAGCAGTTTGTTTTGGGACCATTATCTTCCTCAAGGCGTATGGGTAGTATTATTAATCTTGCCATTCCCTTTACTTTTACTGGATTGTGCTTTTGTTTTATGTATGCAGTGAATAAATTTAATCTTGCTGGAGAAGGAATTTTTATGTTTTCTGGATGTATTGTTACACTTACATCTATTTATTTAGGGAAATCAGGATTCCCACCAGTTATAGTAATACCTCTTCTTCTTGTTGTAGGAGCCTTCACTGGTTTTGTAATTTCCTTGATCCCTGCTTATTTAGATGCTAAATTAAATGCCAATATTGTTGTTGTATCGTTAATGTTAAACAGTATTTTAGTTTTTTTATCTATTTGGATTTTAAAGTATCTTATGCGTGACCCTTCCATTGGTTCTTTAGGTTCCTTACCAATTCCAGAATCTGTAAAGTTTGCCTCGATATTTGGTAAGTTTAAGATACAAGCAGGAATATTTATTGCAATAATAGCAGTAATCGTAGTTGCCATTATTTTTTATAAGACGGTATTTGGATATAAAATGAGAGTCGTTGGTAGTAATCCTAATTTTGCAAAAGCTAGTGGTATCAATATGATGGTTACAATTGTATTAGCGCAATTAATTGGTGGATCTTTAGCAGGAATAGGTGGAGCGTGTGAAATATTAGGAAATTACGATCGGTTTAAATGGGTAGCTAGTACTCAACATGGATTTGATGGACTTATGGTTGCTGTTTTAGCGAGACGTAATCCTATATTAGTTCCTATCACTTCTTTATTACTGGCCTATATTCGTATTGGTGCGGATGTGGTTAATTCCAAAGGAGATATCCCTATTGAGTTTATTACCGTAATTCAAGGAATTGTTATCCTTCTTGTAGCAGCCGAAGAATTTATGGGAGGATTTAAAAAACGATTAATTTATAAAGCGGCAAAAGATGATTTGAAAAGTGATAAAGAAATGGTGGTACAAGAAATATTAGCGGATGATGAGAATAAAATTGAAGCTAGAAAGGAGAGTATGGAGTAATCCATGCAAAGATGCCTATGTATACATTAGATTGGTTTGCAAATTTTGGATTTTCTGTATTGAGATTATCGACACCTTTGATTTTTGCAGCACTTGCAGCGGTAATTAGTAGAAAAGCCGGTATGTTAAATATGGCTCTTGAGGGGATGATGTTAACTTCAGCTCTTGCGGGTGTAATTTTATCAGGATTTACAGGAAGTGTTTGGATTGGTCTTATAGGAGCAATTATAGTAGGGGTTTTATCCGGTGCGATTATTGGGTTTTCAAATTTAACAGGCAAGACAGATTTATATTTAACCTGTATTGCATTTAACCTTGCGGCAACAGGAGGAACTGTATTTGTTATGTACCTATTAACAGGTGAAAAATCGACAACTTCAGCAGCGATTAGAGCGTTTAGTGTACCTTCCATCACCATTCCATTGATTGATAAAATACCATTAATAGGCAAAATGATATCAGGACATAATTTATTAACGTACTTGGCATTTTTAAGTATTTATATGGTGTGGTTTTTCTTATATAAAACTAGGTTGGGATTAAGACTTCGAGCGGTTGGAGAAAATCCTAAAGCTGCATCCTCAGTAGGAATTAATGTTACTAAAATTGGATATATTTCCTTTTTAATATCGGGTATTCTCTGTGGATTAGGTGGAGCATTTATGTCCATGGGATGGGTTAGCTTTTTTATGAAAAATATGACAAATGGTAGAGGCTATATTGGACTTTCCGCCATGAATATTGCAGCTGGGAACCCAGTTGGTTCTGCTCTTGCGGCTATTTTCTTTGGATTTTCTGATGCCTTTGCTACCATGATTAAGGGGCGTGGTGGAGATTTTCCTACAGAATTTATCGAAATGATTCCTTATGTAGCTACCATCGCTGCGCTTGTCGTCATGAATATCATTAGGATGGGTCAAAAACGAAAGATTGAACAAGGAGTAAAACAAAAATGATAGGAGAAAAATTACAACATTTCAATAAAGTATTAATCGATTGTGACCCTGGAATTGATGATTGCTTTGCATTACTTTTAGCAATGAAGCATTTAGAAGTAGTAGGAATTACCACTGTTGGAGGCAATACTGGTCTTGTAAATACATCACGAAATGCATGTTATGTGACTGAATTAGCAAAAAGGACTGATATTCCCGTTTATGCAGGCTATGATAAACCTATGTTTACACAATTAGAAACTGCAGAAGAAGTACATGGAACTACTGGTTTAGGTACAATGCAAATTAAAGAACCGAATAAAAGACCTGAAAAAGAACATGCCGTAGATGTAATTATAGATACATTTATGAATCATGATGATATTCTTCTTGTTACCTTGGGACCGTTAACCAATGTAGCACAAGCGATACTGAAAGAACCTAGACTTAAAAAAAGAATACCACAAATCCTTTGTATGGGAGGTTCGGTAACAACAGGAAATTATAGCCCTTGTGCAGAGTTTAATATTTATGTTGATCCAGAAGCTGCAAAAATTGTTTTTGATTCAGGAATAGTGATAAAAATGGCTGGATTAAATTTTACTAGACAAAATTCAATGACAGTACAAGATGTTCAAATATTAAAAGATATGAACAATAATATTGCGCAATTTGCAGCACAATTATTAAGTTTTAGTGTAAATAGCGATAGGCAGGCAGAACTTTGTGATGCCTGTGCAATATCTTGGTTAATCGATCCTAATATTGTTTCATGTTCACTGCCGATGCATGTAGATATAGAAACAAAAGGTGAATTTACAAGAGGAATGACAGTTTGTGATTATAGGGAATATATCGGTACGGATCCAAAAATAAAAAATGTGATTGTTGCAATGGAATTTGATCAAAATCGTTTTAAGAAATTATTGTTTGATACAATAAAAAGTTATGGTAAATAATGACATAATGAAAAGTAGGGGAAAATATGAAAGCTTTAAATTTTGGTTCACTCAATATTGATTATGTATATGAAGTAGAACATTTTGTGCAAAAAGGTGAGACGATATCTTCTGATTCTTTGCAAGTGTTTAGCGGAGGAAAAGGATTAAATCAATCCGTAGCGTTAGCAAAAGCGGATGTAGATGTATACCATGCTGGAGTAATTGGAGAAGATGGTACTTTTCTAATGAAAGTTTTACGTAATGCTGGTGTGAATACAGATCATATTTATATACGAGAAGATGTAAGAACTGGTAATGCAATTATTCAAAATGATAAAGCAGGTGATAATTGCATCATATTATTTGGAGGTGCAAATCAAAGCATTGAAAATGAATATGTAGATAAAGTTATGGATCAGTTTGAAAAAGGCGATTTTATTATTTTACAAAATGAAATTAACAATATGAATTATATTGTTCAAAAAGCCTATGAAAAAGGAATGGTCATTATCCTTAATCCTTCTCCTATGAATGAAAAAATTTGGAAGTTACCTTTAGAATATATTGATTATTTTTTTATTAATGAAGTGGAAGCACAACAGTTAGCTCAAATTAATGAGAAAGATGAATACATTTTATTAAAATGTTTGAATGAAAAATTTCCTAAAGTAAAAATTGTGATGACGTTAGGAGAAAAAGGTTCCCTTTATTATGATGGAAAAACTATATTACAACAAGATGCAATAAAAGTGGATGTAGTAGATACGACAGCTGCAGGAGATACTTATACAGGATACTTTGTTTCAGGATTAATGCAAGGAAAGTGTATAAAAGAAGTGATGGAAATAGCATCTACGGCAGCAGCAATAGCGGTTACAAGAAAAGGAGCAGCACCATCTATACCCTCAATGAAAGAAGTAGAGAATAAATTGAAAAAAGGACAAGGAAAGTGAAAGGAGAAAAATAATGAAAATGAATGTACCAACGCCACATATTGATGCACAGATAGGCGATATTGCAGAGAGTATATTACTTCCTGGTGATCCATTAAGAGCAAAATATATTGCGGATCATTTTTTAGAAAATGTAAAACAATTTAATAAGACAAGAGGAATGCTTGGATTTACAGGCACATATAAAGGAAAAGAGGTATCTGTTATGGGTACGGGAATGGGATGCCCTTCTATGGGAATCTATTCCTACGAATTAATTCATTTTTATGGAGTTAAGAATTTAATCCGTATTGGTACAGCAGGAGCCATGCAGCCAAAAGTAAAACTTCGTGATATTGTGATAGGAATGGGTTCTTGTACGGACTCAAATTATATGCATCAGTACGGGTTTCCCGGAAATTATTCTTGTATAGCAAGTTATAAACTTCTTAGTAAAGCAGTACAATCTGCAAAAGAAAAGGGTATTCCATATCATGTAGGAAATATTCTTTGTACAGATTTGTTTTATAAGGCAAATACGTATAACAAAGGGGTTACATGGTCTGAAATGGGAATTCTTGCTTGTGAAATGGAATCAGCAGCCTTATATGCAAATGCTGCTTATGGTAAAGCCAATGCACTTTGTATTCTTACTATTTCTGATTCTGGATTTACGGATGAAGTGACTACGGCTCAAGAACGAGAAACTTCCTTTACCAAGATGATGGAACTTGCTTTAGACATTGTATAATAGATATTCACATTGAAAAAACTAAGATTTTAGTAAGCCGTATATCACTCTTCTACTCAGACTGTCTTAGCCCTTGCTCCTATAAAACCGAATAAGAAGCAAGGGTATGACAGAAGTTGCACGTCGAGTGAATATACGGTTTATTTCTAGGTTATTTCGTTTATGAATATAGAGATCTATGAGGATTGCTATAGATGGGAATACACTTATATCAACCTTATTTCCGTTTTTATGGGAAGTAAGATTTAGTAGGTTGATGATAAGTGTATTTTTTTGTATAAATATACCTTTGCTGATATAATGATAATGGTATCATACGTTCTGTGATATCCAAGGAAGATTATTATGCTACATTAAGTAAACAATATTTAGAAGAAAATTTTGGAGGATCACTACCTAAATTTATAGCAGCCTTCACCAGTAAAGAAAGGTTAAGTAAAAAGGAAATAGAAGAAATAGAGAAAATGATACAATCTTATAAGGAATTATAAAAGGAGGAGTAGAAATGAACAGAATCTTTTTAGAATTTAAAAATAGAAGTACATGGGTACGTATTATTTTGATCACAATAGTAATCATCATTGGTTTTTTTATGTTTACAAAGTCGAGGCAACATCAAGAAATGACAAATGATTCTTTATATGAAATAGAAAATAGGGAATTTAAAGATCCAAGAAAGGCGGCAGATTTACTATTTAAAAAAGAATATGAGGCAGTTTTAAATCATAGTGATGATGGAATAAAGATATTGGAAAAAGGGATCACTCATTTTGAAAAGATATATTCGTACACCGGTTATTTAAACGGAGATATCGATATCTATAAATGGGAATATAAAATTAAAGCAGAAGATCCAGAAATGTTTAATGTTATAGAGTATCAAGAGGATAATAGCATAACAGAAGAAAAGATGAGTCTGGGTA
>JAAYSE010000174.1 GCA_012524135.1 Candidatus Epulonipiscium sp.
GCTTGGGGTGCTGATGATACAGATGATCTTTTGCAAATATTAGAAAAGCATAATATAAAAGCAACATTTTTTTTAGTCGGTGATTGGGTTAAACGATATCCAGACGAAGTCAAAAGAATTGCAGATGCAGGGCATGAAATAGGCAATCATTCTGATACCCATCCTCATGTAGCACAAATGTCTAAAGAATCCTTAAAAAAAGAAATCATGACTGCTCATCAAAGAGTAAAGGATCTAACTGGAAGGGATATGAAATTATTTCGTCCACCTTATGGAGAGTATAACAATACCGTTATTGAAGCAGCGGAAGAATGTGGATATTATGCAATACAATGGGATGTAGATTCTTTGGACTGGAAGGAGTATGGAGTCGATCCTTTAATTAAACAAGTACTAGATCACAAACATTTAGGCAATGGTTCCATTATTTTATTCCATAATAACGCAAAATATACAAAAGATGCTCTAAATTCCATTATAGAAGGATTAATGAACAAAGGATTTGATATCGTTCCAATATCTGAACTTATTTTAAAAGAAAACTATTACATGGATCACGAAGGAAGACAAAAACCAAATAAAAAATAAAAAAAGCTTCCTATGTATATTCATTAAAATTACATAGGAAGCTTTTTTTCTATCTTTTATCTGTTCTATGAGGAACTACATCTCCCGTTTCTAAATAAAACTTTAATAACCGTTCTTTTAAATTTAAAATAATGGCTTGCATACTAGGATCATCAATACGATTATACAGTTCTTCTTGATCCGTACTAAGATCATAGAACTCATCCATTTCATATAGTCTTTTAACATACTTATACCTTTCTGTTCGAATCATAATCGCCTTTGTATGTTCAGGTCCTTCACTTCTTTGTAAATTAACACGTGGCCAATACAAACCTTCTTTATTATCACTGCTGCTGCTTTCTAACTCCATGCAATGAGTTTCTCCATGCAATCGTCCGCCTTCACAAAAAACAGCATCACGATGTGTATTTCTTTTTCCTTCTAATATAGGTACTAATGATCGTCCAAAATGTGTATGCTTAGGCTGAATTCCTGTTAGTTCCTCTACTGTAGCGGGAAAATCAATTAATTCTACTAAAGCATCACTTTGATGTGGCTTTACATTGATCCAAGAGGGTGGTTTTATAATGAATGGTACATTCGTTAATACATCTTCAAAAGTATTTTGTGTTTTTTCAACTAATCCATAATCTCCTGTAAAATCACCATGATCACTCAAAACAAAAATAGCTGTATCATGATAGATATTGACATCTTTAAGAGCCTGAACAAGCAATCCAAATTGATAATCCACCCTTGCACACATTCCTAAATAAGTAGCTCTTAATTCTCTCCAACGTTCCTTAGTCCAATATTTTAAATTTTGTCTCTCCCAAATTCCTTTTAAGATACTAGGCTTTTTTTCCCATGATGGTGTAAGAATTCGATCAGGTACTTGTTTTCTATCAACCAAACTATACCAAGGTTCTTCAACTCCATATGGTGGATGAGGATAAGAAATAGGTAAATAAATGCATAATGGTTGATCTAAAGAATAATTTTTAATAAAATTAATCGCTCCAAGTACATGATCCCAATCCGAATCATAATATACTTGTTCTTCTTTTGTATCCAATTTCCCTGCATAAAAAGAATAATAATTATCTTCGTCTTGAGATCCTCTCCACGTTTCCTTTATATTATGTAAATCAGGTTGTAAAGATTTTTGAGCTTGATGTTTCATATTACAATAAGGTTCAAAAGAACTTTGCCCTGGAATTAAATCATTTTTTCCTCCCCACCATACAAAATACCCTTCCTCTTTTAAAGTTTTAAGTAGTACAGGTTCATCTAGTTGCATCATATGATACATCGTTCGATGTCCCCTAATATGTGGATACCATCCACTCATAAAACTACAACGACTAGGAGTACAAACAGGATTTTGGCAAAAAGCTCTAGTAAATGAAACTCCATCTTCTTTACTAATTTTATCTAAATTAGGAGTAATCGAAACATCATGATTCATATAACCTAATGCGTCTGCACGAAATTGATCCGGATTAAAAATAATAATATGAGGTCGCTTTTTCATCCTTTTCTTCCCTTCAACTGACAATCTAAATAAAAATAGTTCTATACTATAAACGCTTGTTAAAAATGGACAGGTATAATACCTGTCCATTTTTATATTTAACTATTTCCCAAGAAATATATCATAAGATCTTTGATTAATTTCTATCGCTTTTTCAATTCCCCGAGCTTTTAATTCAGCAATAAACGCATCATACTCTGCATCAAAATCAGCAGTACCTAGCATCCAAGATTGGAATTTTTCATCTACATAAGGACGAATACTAGACATAATTTTCTTATATTCATTTTCATCTTCTGGTAAATATTTTAGTCCTAATTTTCCATCTAGATAAGGTGGTAATGTTACATCAAACCATTCTGGATTTCCATTATAAAGTTCTGCTGCTGCTTTTGCTGCTGGAGTCATAAATGCATATTCATATTCCGCATCTTGACTCATACCAATACGATATTGAACTCCTAGAGAACGTAAATATCCAAGAGGTGTTTGATCTGATTTCATAACAGCATCTGTATAGCTTTTTGTACCATCTTCATTAACCACATATGTTTCGCCTTCAATTCCCCAGTTTACTAAATCAGAACCTTCTTCTGTAAAGAAAAAGTCCATAAATTTAATAATAGTTACAGGATCTTTTGCTTGAGATGATATAGACCAACCTACACCTGGATATCTCATAGTACGTTCTTTTACTACTCCATTTTGATCTGCTGGAGGTGCAATTGCCATCATTTCAAAACCAGGAATACTTTCAGGTAATGAGCTATTATAATCACCAGCACTTGGCCAGTCATGTGTCATACCACCAAGATTTCCACTTAAAAGGATATCTCTTGATTTAGGTCCACGAGTAAAGATTTCTGGGTCAATTAAACCTTCTTTATACCATTTTACAATATTTCTAACCCCTGTTTTAAAGTTTTCTTCCATAGGTTCAAAAGTCATTTTGCCATTTCGTGGATAAAATTCTGTACTTGTATCCCATAAATATAAATATTCATCTGGCATTTTATGTCCTGCACGGTCAAAAAGTGGAATTTCATCTTTCTTTCCATTACCATTAGGGTCTTCATTTCTAAAAGCAGTCAATACATTATAAAGTTCATCTACATTAGTAGGAACTTCTAGATTTAATTTATCTAACCAATCTTTTCGAATCCACCAAAATTCTGCTGTTAACAAGCTTTGATTTTTAGGGATTTGATAGATATTTCCATCTAAAGAAACTGCTGTTTGTCTAAATCTTTCATCATTATCTAACATTTCTTGAATATGAGGTGCATGTTCTTTAATCAAATCATTTAATGGAAGAACCCCTCCATCTCGTCCTAATTTTTCAAGTTCACTAGCATCTACATAACCAATAATATCTGCCAATTTGCCAGAAGATACCATTAAGTTGAATGCTTCTTGTTCATTGGAATTTGATTGTGAAATTACACCTTCTAAATGAATATTCGTTCGTTTAGCAATTTCTTGCCAAACTCGCCATTCTGGATTAAAAGGCATATTATTAAAGTTTAAAAAGATAGAAAATGTAGTAGGTTCGGCTGTAATTAAACTGCCTTCTAACTTATTATCCTCTTTATCCTCTTTTTCTACATTAGGTTTCTGTTCTGTAGTTTTATCAACTGATGGTGTCTTTGTTGATTTACAACCTACAAAAGGAACAGTTAGCATTGTTGCTACTAATAATGAAGATATAATTCTTTTAAATTTCATACATATACTCCCTTCTTATTTTAAAATTTTATTTATTATTAAATCTCTAACGAGAATTTAATACAAAATTATCCTTT
This sequence comes from Candidatus Epulonipiscium sp., assembly GCA_012524135.1. Taxonomy (GTDB): domain Bacteria; phylum Bacillota; class Clostridia; order Lachnospirales; family JAAYNZ01; genus JAAYNZ01. Next base: position 3,907 of record JAAYSE010000174.1, read on the forward strand.
GACCGCCCCTAGTGTTAAACCTGTTTTAAAATATTTTTGAATAAAGGGGTATGCCACTAACATAGGAATCATAGCCAAGATCATAATGGCATAAATAACTGTAGTAGGTGAACTTAAAGACTGAGAAGTTATAATTGCTGCTTCTGTTTCATTAGCTACTTGATCTACAATTAATTTTTTTAATAACACTTGTAAGGGTATCTTTGTATCATCATTTAATAAGTTCATTGCCCAAAAATAACTATTCCACCTATTTACTGCATAGAACATTCCTACTGTTGCTAACGCTGGCTTCGATAAAGGTAAATAAATCTTTGTAAAAATTTGAATATTGGTTGCTCCATCGATAAAAGCAGCTTCTTCTAAAGAGGCAGGAACTTGTTCAAAGAAACTTTTTAAAATAATCATATTATAGGTATTCATAGCAAATCCAAAAATAATAGCAGTTCTTGTATCTAATAGATTAAAATCTCTAAATGTCATATATAAAGGTATAATACCTGCATTAAACCACATGGTGAATACAGTAAATAAAGTAAAAAACTTTCTAGCAAATAATCTCTTCTTAGAAAGAGCATAAGCCATTGTAGTTGAAAAAATCATATTTACTAAAACACCTACAATTGTGTAAAAGAAAGTATTTCCAAAAGCCATCCAAAGACCTTCCTTTTGAAAAGCTTTTCGATAACTTTCAAAAGTAAATCCATGAATTCTTAACATAACACTACCATTTTCCACATATAATGGTTTACTTAAAGATGCAATTAACGCATAATAAATCGGATATAAAGCTAACATTGTAATAATAATTCCAATAATAACCATAGATACATTAAAAACTTTTTCACCACGACTAACAACCGATCCAGCTGGTTGCTGTTTCATAGTAACTCCTCCTTTTACCGTCATTTCCTTTTGCCGTCATTTACCATAATGCATTTTCTGTAATACGTTGACTCAATTTATTAGCAGCAACTACAAGAATAAGTGCTACCACTGCTTCAAAAAGTCCTACTGCTGTTGCAAGTCCATAATTTCCATTTTCAATACCTACTCTATAAGCATAAGTAGCAATAACATCCGCTGTAGAATAAGTAGAAGGTTTATATAGTAATAAAATTGCTTCATACCCTACCTTAACAATTTTCCCAATATTAAGGATGAACATTGTTATAATTGTAGGTAAGATCCCTGGTAAAGTAATATGCCATATTCTTTTCCATTTACCAGCACCATCCACTGTTGCTGCCTCATACAATTCCGGATCAATTCCAACCAAAGCTGCAATATAAACAATCGCATTAAATCCTGTTGTTTGCCATAATACCATAGTTGTATAAATACCACGAAAATATTGAGGCATCACCATAAAATATTTAGGTTCCATTCCTAACTTTACTAAAATCATATTAATAATTCCTGTACTAGGAGATAAAAAGTTAACTACCATCCCACAAACAACAACAACGGATATAAAATAAGGTAAAAATGTAGATGTTTGAGTTAATTTACTAACAAATTTGTTCTTCATTTCTGTGATTGCAATCGCTAATACAATAGGCGCTGGAAAACAAATTACAATTTGCCAAAAAGCAATCATTAATGTATTTGTTACTGTTCGAAAAAAATCAGGTCCTTTTATAAAACTTATAAAATGTTCTAAACCTACAAATTCACTCCCTGAAAAGCCTCGAAATATATTATAATCATAAAAGGCCGTTCTTAATCCTACCATTGGTTTGTAAGCGAACATTAAATACCAAATAAAACCTGGTAACAAAAGCAGATATAAATCCCAGTCTCTTTTTATTATGTTTCCTGCTTTTTTTACATTTTGCATCGTATGAACCTCCATTTGCTTTATATTTTGTTTTTGCACATACATCTAAAATTGTTTCTCGTATGTCTTCCTTGTGCCCTCATGGTATCATTTTTTTCTCTAAGTTGTAAATCATCATTATTCCTCTTTGTTTGCATTTTTCCTTCAAAACACGCTTAAATTTCCATAATCTAGTATCCCCAATTTTCTATTTGTCCTCATTATTCCCGATTTATGATAGAATTAACAACACAATAAAAAATCCTATACTTTCTATTGCTAATTACTTATTGATTGATGATAGAAAGTAATGCTATAATAGATAAGTGTAACTTACTAAACAATTACTGAAGGTGAATCTATGCTAATAGGTAAATATAAAAAACGACTTTATAAAACCTTTATTATTATTAGTATTATTCTTGTATTAGTTTTAATGATAACTATAGGTGTCTCTTTTTCTATCAATCAAAAAAATCAATATATTTCCACTCAACAACAAGCCATCTCTACCCAAGCAAATATGGCACAACTTTCTATGATGGTTATTAACAACGCATTAAATGATATAGTGCAAAATCCAGCTTTTGAAGAGTGGTCAAATGCAAAAACAAATGCAGAATACTATCATGCTTCTACCAAAGCCTATAATCAATTACAAAAAATTACTACTAATTTATCACCTATTGATTATGAAATAGCTGCAACTAAATTAGATGAAACTTCATTTGTTATTTCTCTTTATGGTACCATTAGTAAAAAAATGTTTTTTGATACTGAAACAACATTAAATCCACAACAGATTTCCTATATGTTTGATTATTTTCAAAAAAATACAGGTAGCTTAATTCTACCCACTTACTCTGAAAATCAGTTGAAAGAAATTTATTATATTCTTAAAAGAAAGTACGCCCAAAATGATATGGTTTACATTGTAAAAATTCCTTACCATACTTTATTTGGTTCTACAAATAATCAGCATTTTATTTTGTTTAATTCAAATCAAATTTTAGCCTATAGCAGTATAGACCCAAAACAAAAAAAAATAGCAAATGATGTTTATTATGCAAATCCCAATTTGCAAAACGCTGATTACTATTTTAAAATGCAAAATAAAATTATATTTCTTTCTAAATTAGAGGATATCGACTGGAGTATTGCCTATATTTATGAAAATACCGGATTTCAAGCCTTACAATTTTTGATTTATATTGTTCTACCTTCAATTTTCTTACTATTATTAACATTATTGATTTCTAAAATGATTATTGAACGGCTTTATAAACCAGTAAAAGAAGTGATTTCTGATATTGTACCAGAAAATACGAAAGACCCTATTATTGATGAATTTCAACTTTTAAAACAAAATACAAATCAAATAAAAATATTAAGTCAGCAACTCCAAGCCGCTATTGCAGAAAAAAATGTTCTTCTCTCCCAACATTTTTATCGTGATTTATTATATGGAACAAATATAAATAGTACGGTCTATGACCAGTTTCGAATAAAACCAAAAAATTATTGTGTAGCATTAATTGAATTTCAAAGTAATATAGATGAAATTTCTGATAACGAAATCTTTTTATATAAAAATCATATTTATTCTTCTACACAAGAATATGATCATCTTCAATATATTAATATTAGTTATAATACCTGTGCCCTTATTATACAAACAGATCGCCTTTCTGATGCAAAAGAATGTATTTTCTTTTTAACTCAAGATCTAGATGAAAATATGGAGCTTAAAATTTCTATTAGTGATATTAAATTAGGAATTGATAAAATTCATGAATGTTTTAAAGAAGCATTAAAAATTTTAGAATATAAATATCTCTATGGTAAAAGTGAAATCCTTACCATGCAACAGGTTGCTGATTTAGTAGCTACAACTTATTATTATCCTTTACTTACTGAGAGTAGACTAATTCAAAGTATGCTAGAAGGGAAAAATTCTGCTATTGATATTTTTAATGAATTAATTCGTGAAAATATTCAATATCGCAATTTAGCTCCTGATACATTAAAAAATTTTATTTTTGCACTGATTGGTACCTTAAATCGTGTTTTTCAAGAACTCAAAATTACACCTGAAGAATTATTAGATCGAGATATTGATTTTGATAATCTTTATAATTCTTGGAATGATGTTAGTATCGTCGCAAAACTAAAAGAAATTATACAAGGTATTCTTAAAGGCGTAACTGCTAAAAACAAAAATATGGATGATGAGTTATTATCTGATATGTTACAATATATTTATGACAATTACTCCGATGATATTATGCTCAATGATATGGCTGATCAATTCAATATTTCTCCAAAATATTGTAGTGCTTTATTTAAAAAACTAAGCGGTGATACTTTTAAAAACGTTCTTAATAAACATAGGATTGATAAAGCCAAAGAATTTATTGAAAAAAATCCTGAAATAAAAGTTACAGATTTAAGTACAATGGTTGGATTTAATAGTTCTAATAGTTTTATTCGAGTATTTAGTAAATATACAGGAGTAACACCAAAAGCATTTGCAGATAAATTAAAAGAGGAAAGAGATTTAACATGATCTCCTCCCTCTTTTTTCTTTACCAATACATTCGCCAAGAACGTGTAAGTCTAACTAAGGCTTCCATAAAATAATAATCTCCCCATATCACTGGTTCATTTACACATAAATTTGTCTTATAAGCATAAACCCCTGCCTTTAGAATTCCATTAGATCCTTCTTCTGGTTGATACATATAATGTTCAATTAACTTTGCTGTTAAGGTCTTAGCTGCAGCTTCATAAATTTGACGATCCGGATCTGTAATAGGCAATTGTTTAGCCAATTCTAATAATCCACAAATAGCAATTGCTACCGCTGAACTATCTCGTTGATCATCATCGGAGGTATACAAAAAGTCCCAATTCGTACAATAATCCGATTGTAATCGATTTAAAAAATAATGAGCTGTACTTTTTGCAATTTCAAGAAGAGATGCATCTCCAGTATACGTATAACTCAATGGCATACCATAAATAGCCCAAGCTTGTCCTCGTGCCCAACAGCCATTATCATCTCCATCCCCTTGGCTTGTCCAACCTTTAATAGGTTCACCAGTATGAATATCTTTCTTAAAGTTTTGATGAGTCGCTCCTGTATCACGTACCATTAAATTTGCAGCATTTTGAATATGATTATAAGCCATGTCATAATACTTTGTATCACCTGTCATATGAGATGCCCAATACAGCAAAGGTAAATTCATACAACAGTCAATAATAAACTCTCCTGTAGATGGATGTGTAGTATCATCAATAGGACCTCCCCTTTGAATGATCCCAGCTTTTTCACGATACCTTCCTGCTAATTTTTTTGCTGCTAATAATGCAGTTTCCTTTGAAAAGGCATCTCCTGTCACTTTATATGCCGCAACACAAGATAAACTATAAAGGAATCCAATATCATGATGATCTAAAATATCATTGGTTTCATATCTTTCTCGAAAACTTTTAGAGTGGATTAATCCTACTTTTTTAAACTTTTCTTCACCTGTCAACTCATAAGCAAGCCATACCATGCCTGTCCAAAAAGAACTCGTCCAATCTGAAAAAACAAATGTATCTGCATTATTTGTAGGTTGATATATACCATCTACACCACCTGCTGATGGAAATTTTTCTGTAAAAGTATCTAAATTATCTCTTACTACATCTACACATCGTTTTAATGCTTCAAAAAAAATTTTATCATCAATATTTGAAGCAAGGGCTTTCCAATCCTCTTTCAATGGTTCTCTTACTACTCTTTTATAATCAACCATCTCTATTCCTCCTATTCTATCATATACACAATCCTTATTAGTGTAACATAAAATTGTTTTTATGCATACATCTTTTTCAATTAAAATCTTTTTAATACAACAAAAAAATTTTAATTCTATAAACGAATATAACCTGAAGGCAAAAGTAGCTTTCAGGTTATATTCGTTATTTAATAATTATTGAGCTGCGTATATATCA